>NZ_NHRP01000046.1:0-18969 GCF_002165385.1 Acinetobacter sp. WCHA39 | reverse complement strand
TTGAATGATTTCTTCTTGGTCTACGTGCCATAAAATACTCCATATATTGATGTTTATAACATCATTTGAGGAGCAGAATATCACTTATAGGAGTTGTTCAAATTTACGGATCCATCTCTAAGTTTGCTGGGATGATACTTTTTCTGTCTCTATAGAGAAGTTCTTTGCCTATTTAAAATGACCGAGGTATGGATAAGATATTTCATATTTTGGGAAAAAGCGTAACGACATATTTACCTTAGTATGTTAATCCCATTGCATAATCCAGTTTTTAAAATTGTACTTTTATGTTTACTTAGGGCAGGAATAAGTCTCAAACGTTATAGGAATAAGTCTAAAAAATATTAGGAATTAGTGATTTAAGAGCAGGGAATAAGTATACTAATTAATAAGCGTACTCTAAAGATAATAGCTGGGGTTTACATGTTGGAACATGAAAAACATAGTGAAGAACAACTACTGGAAGTTGATCCTGTAGATGATGTGTTAGATGACACAGATCAGTTAAATAATCATCCTACCAATATTCGGGATGAGATGAATAACCAACTTGCTGAGCTTATTATTGAAAAATTGCTGAATGATGAAAGGATCAGTACTCTATTCTCAGAAGCTAGAAGGCAAGGTCAAAGGCCAAGAAATAGATTATCGGATAGTAAAGATTTCGATCAACCAAAATGTTTTTTAGATTTAATAACGGATATAGGAAAACCTCCTGTCTTGCCTAAACAGCTTCAATTCGCACATGAGTATTTAAATGCTTTAAAAGTAACGAATAGGGAACTATATGAAGATTTTAAAGAGGAAGGGTTCCCGAGTAAAAAACGGAGTGCGTGCGTTAATTGGTCGCTTGATGTGGAAGAATTTTTAAGTATTCATCCTAACAAGTTGGACTTGCTCGATCGTATAGAAAACTTTATGTTGTTACTGGTCTTAAAGCCTCTGCCAGCATTTATTGAAGATCAGGGAACTTCAAGAAGACAGGGAGATATTGCTAAAAAGATAACCTCGATTGGCAAAGAATTCCTTTTTTTAATATCTAGGTCGAATGAAATTATTAAGTTTGATCATGAGTATTTAACTGCTGCTGTTAAAATTTATGTCGAGTTTACCGATAAGCAACTCAACAGTTTACGAAGAAATAGGGCATTCTATGTGGATCAAGATATTTCGTGGAAAGGGGTACGTGAGCTTAATAATTTACTTTTCGAGCTAAGAGAGTTATGGGTAAAGGGGAAATACAACCTTTCGCCTTTAGTGGGTAATTCCCGCGGATGGTACTCAAGTCGAGTGGATACTGAATATCGTAGTTTTGCCAAGTTTAAAGAAAAATTGAAAGCACGAGTTAAACGAGCAGATCGAGATCGAGAGCTATTAGCAAAATACAAAAATAGCGATGTGGCGGTTTGCCGATTTCAAATTGGGCTCTTTTGTGATGAAGAATCTGTGAGACATGATTTTTTTAAAAACTTTTTTACAGAATTTATTAAAAAATTGAAAGAAGAAAAAAATGATCTGGTTGGCTTATTGAGTTTTATTGGTATGTGGAAAGAAATGCAGGGCGGAGTGCTACAAAATGATGTTGCTTTGTTCTTTGATGCAAATAAATTATCCGCCTCCAAAGACTATTCCAACTTATTCGGTGGGTTAGAAGGAGCGCTTCAAAATTTTGCAGAAAAGATATTGGAAAAAGAAATTGAAGCATTAGAGAATGAAAAGAAAAAAGACTGGAAAGTTGACGTATCACAAATTCCTGTATTACTGGATGTCTCCTCTGAGCGAATTTGGTTGTTGGAAGCACGTAGCTCATTGTGGAAAAATGTTGATCAGAAACTGATTCCATATTTCTACCTAATGGACAGTTATGAGCGTGAATATACTGATGCTATTTTGTCTAGGGTGAGTAGTAGTAGAAAGTAGGGAACAGCATTGTAAAAAGCGAATTTAGAATTATGGTTAAGGTTTTTCGTGGATGAAGATTGTACATAGATATTAATTTACAGAAATCCGGAATGATTTGAGCGAGATGCGCTCGATTAATCATGAAGGGAAATAGAATGAATGCCTTTATTAGTCAGACATTTACCATGCACCAAATCATCAATCTTAAACAGGTAATACTTTTCACGGGAATTAGCCGTGCCACGATTTATACCATGATGGACCCGAAGAGTAAGTACTACGATAAAACCTTTCCCAAACAGGTACAGTTGACGATAGGACGGGTGGGGTGGTCAGCATTTGAGATCCATCAATGGATAGAGAGTAAGTTGAACAGTCGCGTTGTTGTTGAATCCGTGGGAGCTTAGGCTCCCTTCAATTTATCTGCTATCTGGTGGGACATAACTTCCGCTTGATTGAAATTTAAAAAATGAAGGTCAATCAGGATGGTTGGATGATCTTTTTACTGATCCAGTAGACGGATAGCGAAATTGAAAGTGTGATGTGATGGAAGTATGTCTATTCTTATATTTAGTCTATGTACATTTGCTTAGTAGGTTATTAATATTATTACACTTCTTCAATACTATTTACCATATTGCAATAATCACGAAGCATACAAGCAACCTGATGAGATGTAACTATTTCAAACACATTCAAAGAAGAATGATTAACCTGTAATACAAAACATATCACACCTCTCTTATGTAGCGTCATACCACATAGGAGATTAAATCATGGCTAACTACCTAACATGCAATCATTCAAAGCTATTAATTGATATAGAAGCTTTTGTTGAACAAACCATTGATTACTCTGGCAACATAGGATGGGATGGCTTCAAGCAAGAGCTAGAATTCCTTATTCATGAAATAGATTTTGAATACGACGATAGCCTTTGGTACTCAGCATATATCCAAGCCATCTTTGAACTAAAGCAGCAAAACACCATTGATGGAAAAGTTGACTATGAATGGCTCTATCAGATGGAGTGTAATGACATTCGGAATATTTTCTGTACGTTCATAAGACAGCGAGAGATTGAGAGAAAAGATTTCTATCACGCTGAAGAACGTAATCGTGAACAGTTACTCAAGCTGATTGATAATTTAACCCGACACTATAGCAAGCTCTTGTTCGTTAGGGTTGATTTAGCCTATGTGAAAGAAAAGCATGCTGATATTGATATTCGCCTTTTTAGAGATGATGTTCAAAAGTTAACTGGATATATTCAGGATGGTGACAGATGTTTTAGCGATTTAGAGGGCTATGCATGGGCCTTAGAGCAAGGGGAGGAAAAGGGCTATCATTGCCATCTCTTGTTGATCTATAACGGTGCGGTGAAAAAACAAGATTACTACTATGCCAATGAGGTAATCGAGCGCTGGAAGCAGATAACGAAACAAAATGGTTATGGCTTTAATTGCAATAGCACGGAGCATAAAGAGCAGTTCAGAAAGTTAGGAAAACTAGGCATTGGGATGATTTATCGAAATGACCTGAGATCAGTTGAGAATGCGAAGAATGTATGTTCCTATTTGGTGAACCCTGAAAAGGACAATCAGTACTTACGGGTTAAGCCGTTCAGAATGCGTACTTTTAGCATGAGTAGCTATCGTCGCAGTGACCGTCGATATCGAGAGCATACTTAGTTTAGAAATAATCTTAAATACATACCATCTAGATGAGAAACATCTTCTCTTTATTGGCTTATCTCTACGGTAAGCCTTTCTTATTTCAGAGGTATATTTTATGCAAATCAATTGTCCATATTGCCATTCAGAGCATGTGATTCGTGTTGTGCAAAATAGTAATTCACAGGCTGGTAATCAGAGTCTGGCATCATCAGCATCATTTGCCACGATGGGTGCAGCATTATCAAAAACATTACCTGTGTCGCCTCTCATAGGCGGGATTGCAGGAGCCGTAGTCGGTGGTTTGTTAGGTTCAGTATTTGGTTCTGCTTCAACTCAAAATGTGCAATCTTGCTTTCAATGCCAGCATTGTGGACAATCTTTTTATTGAGCGGGATAAAAAATAGGGAGGTCATGCCTCCCTAGCTTTTTCAATTTTGAAGAGATTAATATGTAACAATAGAATTAATTAGGAATAAAGCAAGCATCAGGAACATAGGCTTCGACCGTACCATTGCTTTGGTCATAACCAATTTCAGTGCTCTCACAGTTGTAATAAACATCTGTTCCATTAATCTTAAAGCGTAAGGTAACAGGATAGCTGAAGGTATCATTCTCTTGCCAAGGTTCTCCACGGAACTTGATTGAATCATATTGGTAGGTTGCGCCGCCCGCGACCTTATTTAGTTCCTGCTGAAACAAACGTAGTGCTTGACGGCTAACAATATCTTTCATGGTATCAGGTTGGTCATGTTCGACTGTCTCTTGCTGTACTGGTGGTGGAGCTTGAACCATAGGTTGTTGAACTGGCTCAGGCTTTTTATGATGCCCATTGATAATGTTTTCAATTTCCAAATCAATGCTTTCACCAAAATCAACTTCCTTATAATAGGGGGTATTACGTTCAAACCAGCGTAAATATAAGTTTGGACGTTGATCTTTGAGAAAGGCTATTTTTTGTCCATCAACATAAGTAACTGCTGATAGCCTGCTTCACCAGCTTCCCGAACAACTTTGTCTTTATTCTCTTCTAACTGCTCACGTGCCATTTTTGTAGCAACAATGGCTTTCTTGATTCGTACATCATTACAAGAAATTGAATTGTCCGCAGTACATAACTGGGCCTGATAGTTCAATTTGGTGAAATTAACTTCATTACATCCAGAAAAGAAAAAGACTATAGGCAAAGCAATAATTAAATGTTTTTTCATATTTTAAGAACTCAATTTCATTATCAGCATTGGATATATCTTTCAGTTCAACAATTCTTGAATCAGGGTGGTAATGATAGAGTTGAGTGGGTGAAGGCAAACATCACCAGACCACCCTTGAATACCCAATGAATTATTTTGGTGGCTCACCATATTGGTTTGATGCAGAATCGCCTTCTTGGGTCGCCCAAAACAGAAGTAGAAGAATCCCCACAATTGGTACAAGTGTGATTAGCATCCACCAACCTGAACGCCCAATGTCATGGAGTCGTCTGACACTTACAGCAATACTTGGAATTAATGTGATCAACATTGCTATGGTTGCCACATCTTCACTAATAAAAAAGCTAAAGACTAAGCTGATAAGTACACAGAACAGCTCGAAGTACCAAAACTCACTCCGTCTAGCACGCCCCTTAAAATCTGCAAACTTCTTAAAGCAGGTGAAAATCGCCTGACGATAACTGGCTTCCGTCTGTTCCAGTTTATTGAATATTTCCTTGGCTGAATTATGTTGGTCGCCATTTGATAAACTCGGTGAGGCTATAGGTGCTTTAATCTGGGTAAATGGTGCAGGGGTTGCTGTAAGTTCGAGGTAAACGGCTGTCGCCTGTCCCTCGGCATTTACTTCAAAGTCAACTTCATTACCCCGAACAGGTGTCTGTTGTTCTTTCCACTCGCTGCCTATAAAGGTATAACGTTTTTGGTCATTACCTAGGATAATTCCCATATTGGTTTGAATTGTAAAATCTAAAATTTTGCCTTTCATTGTTGTGTCCTTATTTTATCTGTTGAAAAGTTGCCTAGAAGTTAAAGGTAAATTCACCCTGATCGGTTTCTACTGTCACCTCTCGAACTTGCTCCATGTCACAACGCAAAACAGCTTTCATTTCCTGCCCAAACTTAAGGTTCGGATTTCTATAGACCCAAAATGAAATAGGGCAATTGCCACGATTGATTAAGACCTTGTTGACATGCACCTGATCCACAGTGGATTGAATGTGGATATAGCTGTAATACAGAGCGGCATATTCACCCTGATATTGATAGGCAGGGTTTTCTTCGAGGTTGATGTTGACGCTAATCGGGGCAGATTGATTGGTGCTACAGGCAGATAAACCCCAAAGCATGCATAAGATGCCAAACATTTTTTTCATGGCGTAATGACTCCTACCTAATGGAGTAGGCAGTGTTAAAAAGCTGAAATTGTTATGTACAAAGGTCTTGTTATAAATTGAGCTGTTTATTACTAAAAACGCAGATGCTCAACGATTTTATGCTTTGGGATTTATTGATGACGGACAGGGTGGATGTCCAAAAAAAAGAATGCAGATTAGTCATGATTGACTCCTTTGGGTATAAAGAAGTTTCACCGCATTACTGCTAAATAATGGTGGCGAAACGAAAAGGGGTTAGCAGACTGATACCCAAAAAGATCAGCACACCCGAAGGTGTCCCCCTCCCGTTCCGCCGCAGAGGGAGGACACACAGGGTCGCCCACCAAAAAGTTGGACTTTTTAGTGTGCTTTGGGTAAACGGTCTGCTAAAACCGACTGGCAATGTAGGCCAGCAGAGGAATGATAATGTCTAGTCGAGAGTACGTCAAATCACTTTAAATATTCGACGGCGTATCAGGATGATTTATTATCAATAGAAGAACCTTATTGTTTTTCAACTTTTTGAGAAACATTTGGCTATCTTCAATTTTTGTTTCATGCAGATTAAGCCTAAAGTTTGCTTCGCTCATAATTAAGAGAGTTAAAATTAGGGTGAACGTTATTGATATATTGATTTACTTTATAGAAAGGAAACCTTTAAATATGGAGCTGTGAGGCATTTAAAGCGACTATGGAGGTAATTACGAATTCTGAAGTAAACGCTACAATTTTTAAAACTTTTGTTTATAAGGATAAGTTTGAGGTTATAACTGTCTCAGTTTTTCTTGAGCATTGAAAATTAACTGATAATTAGATTAAATAGAACCTCATAACATAGAACACACATAACTTTACTTTTTATAAAAATAGTTTTGACGAGATGAGAGAATAGAGTATGAAGACGTTATTTGCGTGGCTTGGAATGATTTTTGTTGGCTTGATAATTATTGGGCTTTTTGCAGGTGGCAGAGAGAACAACACACAATCAGCTTCTAGCCAATCTAGTGTTCTATCAGCTGCCGAATTACAAGAAGCTGCTCGTCGGGAAGCAACAGAAGTTACTCAAGAAGCTGTAGCAACAGAGGCAGAATCACAAGGTGCTGGAAATAGTTATTCGGCAGCAACGCAAAAAGCTATTGCGGCGGTAGAAGACGAGTCTTCTCGCTTATCAGCTTCACAGTATCATGCTGTTAGGTCTGCAAAGCAGTATCTCAGTATGACTGGTTTTTCACGTAAAGGGTTGATTCAGCAACTATCGTCAGATTATGGAGACGGATATAACGTCTCTGATGCAACAGCAGCCGTAAATAGCCTAGATGTGAATTGGAATGAACAAGCTGCAAGATCTGCTAGGCAATACCTTGAGATGACAGGATTCTCATGTAAAGGTCTTATCGATCAACTTTCATCAAGTGCTGGTGATGGCTATACAGTGAGTCAGGCAAACTATGGTGCTCAACAAGCAGGAGCTTGTGGTTAATTCCTTTGGTTTTTAACAAGGCAAATATCTAATTTATATAAAAACTCTATAAGCCATTGGTGCATTGGGTCTTTTTTATTTGAAATGGTTCGGCTATTTTGCTTATTGACCAAATCCTTTTTCTTCTTAAGTTAATTATGATTTATTTGTAATCCAAAATTCTAAGTGTGAGTTAACTATACTTAGAAATAAAAAATACCAGAAATAAAATAAATTTCAGATATATACCATCTAAGTGAATCCATGTATTCAAAAGCAATTTTATGTCCACTCACTTTGGTCTGCTTCCCAGCAGACCTTTTTTTATGCACGAAATCTAAATTTGAAGTAATTCAGTATCAACCTTAATAAGGAAAACTCTATGGCACATCAACTTGAACAAATGGCGTATGTCGGTGAAACCCCTTGGCATGGCTTAGGTAATTCACTCACGCAAAACCAACCGATTGAAGTTTGGGCGCAACAAGCAGGTATGGACTGGCGGATAGAATCCTCTGATGTCAGCTATATGGCACAAAATGAAAAAGGACAAAGCATCATTATGCCTTTTGAAGAACAACGGGTTTTATATCGCTCAGATACCCATGCACCATTATCAGTGGTGAGCCAACGCTTTCAAGAAGTTCAACCTATGGAAATTTTGGAATTTTATCGTGACCTGACCGAACAATCAGGTTTTGAGCTGGAAACCGCAGGGGTACTCAAAGGCGGTAAAAAATTCTGGGCATTGGCTAGAACGGGACAAAGCTCAGCTTTAAAAGGCAAGGATGTGAGTAATGGCTACATCTTATTGGCAACTGCTTGTGATGGGACTTTAGCAACCACGGCACAATTCACGAGTATTCGGGTGGTATGTAACAATACCTTAGCGATTGCTTTAAAAGGACAGAATACCAGTGCAGGTGTGGTGAAAGTGCCCCACAGCACTAAATTCGATGCGGAAAAAGTAAAACAGCAACTTGGTATTTCTGTCCGTGCATGGGATGAACACATGTATGAAATGAAGCAACTCAGTCAGCGTAAAGTGACACAGCAGGAAGCCGCAGCCTATTTTGATGCAGTGTTTAACAATACCAGCCTCAGCCCAATGGAGCAGGATGAAAGCATTGTCCAGTTCTACCGTAATGTGGCAATGCCAAATCAAGGTATACCAGTAACATCCACAACGAATAAAGCTGACAATAAAACTGAACCCAACGGACGTGCCATGTCCAAGGTGATGGCCATGTTCAATGGACATGGGCGAGGGGCAGAACTCAGTTCAGCCAAGGATACGGCTTATGGATTGCTCTGTTCCATGACCGAGTTTGTTGATCACGAAAGACGTGCTATGAGTACGGATCATCGTTTGGATTCAGCTTGGTTTGGTGCAGGTGCAGCCATCAAGCAGAGAGCGTTAGAACAAGTTCTTAGACTCGTTGCTTAAATTATTTAGCCTAAGCAGAACATGATCCCCAAGTTAATTTTATTGAGCTACATCTTTGGATGCAGCTTTTTTATGCCGCCAATTTAATTTAAGCCATTTCTATATTGATACAGGACAAATGATGAATACCCATACGCAAATTCAAAACAGCTTAAATCATCCACCACTACAGCCTTATTCACCAAACTTAAATCAACCCACTCAGCAAGTTGAAGTCGGAACTCGAACTAAACGCGACCAACAGCCACGAAAAACCAAAGCACCCACAGCCAAACGCCTTGCCAACACCAAACAGCTCAATTACCAACAGTGGCTCGAAGTCAGAAAACAGGGCATTGGTAGCAGTGATGCAGCCACCGCATGTGGACTCAATCCGTATATGTCGATGCTAGAACTATGGATGATTAAAACAGGACGGATGCAACAAAACATCGAAGATGAAAGTGCAGGTTATGCACCTTTATATTGGGGCAAGCAACTTGAACCTCTTGTTGCTGAATACTACAGCATGCACACCAACAATAAGGTACGTCGAGTCAATGCAGTGTTACAACACCCCGATGAAGACAAACATTTTATGCTCGCCAATTTGGATTATGCCGTGGTCGGTAATGACCAAGTTCAGATATTGGAGTGCAAAACCGTAGGGGAATATGGCTCAAAACTATGGCGAGATGGCGTACCGCTTTATGTGCTGTGCCAAGTGCAACATCAATTGGCAGTGACAGGCAAACAAGCCGCGCATATCTGTGCCTTGGTTTGTGGGCATGAAAGTAAAACCTTTAAAGTGACGCGTAATGAAACGGTGATTCAGCACATCATTAATGCTGAACGTCACTTCTGGCAATGTGTGGAATCGGATATTCCACCGAGTGTCGATGCCTCTGACTCAGCAGCCAAAGCCCTGCAACAACTTTACCCAGCACAGATCCCATTACAGGTAGAAGACCTCAGCCAAAATGAACAAGCCAACTACCTATTTAACCAATTGCTTGAGGAGCGACATAAAGTTGAACAACACCAACAGTATTTCGATGAACTGAAACATCAACTACAAATGCTGATGAAAGAAGCAGAGCGAGCAGTGTTTACAGGTGGCTCTATCACTTGGAAGAAATCACAGGACTCGATCAGCCTAGACAGTAAATCCTTACTGAAAGAGCATCCTGAATACCTACAGCAGTTTCCACAAACCAAAGCAGGAACACGGCGCTTTCAGATTTATCCGAATGGTGGATAGGACAGATCTTCATTCCACCATTTATTTCCCAACTACGTATCAAATCAACCAACCTCAAAAACTCACTGATCCCATGCCTAAACAGGTATGGGATTTTTTATGCGCAAAATTTTATTTATACATCTATAGAGAGGACATCATCATGATTAAAGGTTTAGCTATTACTCCACCTGTGTTAGGTCGTATCAGTATTGGCAAAATTGTTGAAAAGAATGGCAAACGTCTGCCTGAAAAGGAGGATCAATTTACCATTACTAGCCAAATCCAAAACAAGGATGGATGGGTGAAACATCCACTGGATGAACAACTCCGTGCCAAGGCACCGAATCAAAACCAGAAACTCAGAAGCATTCCAGTCCGTATGATTTTTAATGATCCTGAACTGAATCTACGAGCGGAGTACAGCCTATTTGATCGTCAGACTGGACGATTAATTTGTTCAGGCAATGGCGAAAGCTGTCAGCGACTTGGACAAAACGGTGTTGAACAACATCCATGCCCATCACCTGACCTGTGTCCACTGGCACAGGGTGGATTATGCAAACCCTACGGTAGACTCTATGTGAACCTAGATGAATCGGACGAATTTGGCACATTCATTTTTAGAACCACAGGCTTTAATAGTATCCGCACTTTGGCAGCACGGCTGCGTTATTACCATGCCGCATCAGGCGATTTACTTTCATGCTTGCCATTGCAACTGACTTTAAGAGGCAAGAGCACTACGCAAAGTTATCGTACTCCAATTTACTACGTAGATTTAACTTTACGTGATGGCACAAACCTGAAAGATGCGATTAGTTCAGCCAAGCAGATGGATGAACAAAGCAAAGCAGCAGGGTTTTATCAGGAGGCTTTAGACCATGTGGCACGGCAGGGTTATGGCAATGCCAGTTTTGAAGTGGGAGGGGAAGAGAGCTTGGATATTGTTGAGGAGTTTTACACAGATGAGTCTAAACCAGAGCAGCGTCCGCAAACCTATGATTTGGAACATGTGCAGGATATTCAGAAAGGGTTGCAGCAGTCAGTGCAGGCTTTGAATTGACTTTGGGGCATCGAAAGATGCTCTTTAAGTTTTGGAAAAAATGACACGGATGAAATTCAAACAATGACAATGTATTTAAATGTAATTAAAGTACAATATTTTGCAAATTTAAGTTTATTTTAAGCTAGGAGAAAAACTAATGAGGAAACCTAACATATCTGTATTCATTTCTATTTTTATATTAGGAGGAATATTTCTAAGTACAGGATGTGAAACAGAACAGACTTCTAAAAAGAATGATGGAATGGTGGGCTATGCTCAAGATCATGCCAAAGCACAAGCTGAGTTGATTAATCAGGAACAACTCAAAAAATCTTCACTTACCGAAGCGAAGGTTGTAGCAGATGGTACTGCTCGATCATTAAATTCGCCAAAGTAAACATTTCAGAACGAACAGCACTAATCAATTTTTTTTGTCTTAGAAGTAGACAAAAAGTTCTGTATTGAAAAATCATGGAATCAATAATGAAAAAAATCATAGAAGGGTATAGACATGGCATTTGGCTATGTCTATGGGGAATACTAAGTTTACTTAGTCAAATCGTTTATGCTGCACCAGATATTGTTGCACAAAACTATGCATCAGCCCGTTCACCAGGAATACAATCATGTACTGCTGGATATGACTTAATGTCTGGAGATGTGAGTTATGGGCAGTCTCAGATTCTAGGTGCGCTACCTTATAGTCTTAATTACCGTGCACCTTTACGCCAAAATTTGTCAGCGACACAAACGTTTTCACAACCAGAAGAAAGTACATCAGGTTGGGCTGATAACTATCAAGCCCATGTTTTTGTCCAAAACATTACAGCAGTAACCACTGAGTATACCCAATTTACAGCACAACAAGTCTCTACAAATCCCCTGAAGTATTTACTGACAACAAAAACACCTGTCACACGTACTATGGCTGTAAAAGAAATCTTTGTGCGTTTACCAGGTGAGAGTGTTGATACTATATTCAAAGAAGAAAATGGAAGCTTTAGTCGTTTATATTCTGCTGATGCAATAAAAGATTTAAATAACAATAGTGTACAAAGTTTGCCATGGAACTCAGACTTAGGTGAGTATCAACTTAGTCGTTCAGGTAGTAACCTGATTATCGTAAAAAATGGGGTGAAATATACGATATCAGATACATCACATACCATGTCACCTGCTCAAACCTATTCTGATCGAGTTAATTTATATATTAATTCTGGTGGGTATTTAAATTCGACCAAAGATTCTTGGTATAACTTTAATGCGCCACCAGGTGCAATTTCTAATACCGATTTGTGGATAAAAACAGATACAACTGTTTCATTACAACTTTACCGAGTTGCAAAGATTGAAAACAATCAAGGTAAAGTGATTGATTTGCAATATGATAGTAAAATGAATCTGACCCAAGTCAGCGATCAATATAATAATAAATTAGTATTTGAACGAACTTTCCATGATGCTGCATTAGGTGCAACTCAGACCATTGATGAGTCACGCCTCGTGACTAAAGTAACCTATACTGCCGCACAGGGTGGAAACCAAGTTGCAACTTTCAACTATAAGGCTTATGCCAACAAAGTTGCTAGTACAGGATCGGATACCACTGTATTTGCCTTAATTAGTTCAGATTCAACTGCATCAGGTGCTTATAGCTATGTCAATGAAATGACAGAAATAGGGGCAGTGAAAGCCTATGTTGCGAGTAAGGGTCGAACCCCAGATGCGAGTTATTATTTTCCTGTGCTTCGACAAGTGAAAAATAGCGCTGGCAATATAGTAAGACAATGGGACATTACTCAAAACTATGTCTTAAATGGTACGATTTACTCTACAGCCCAAACCACTTTGCGTTCTTATACTCCCTTAACGTCAGGAACAGCACAAGACTTCTCAACAGTTTATGATGATAATGCGAAAACTATTAATCTGACTTTACAATTAGCAACAGGCACAGCAACCAGTACTGTTCAAAGTACAGTGAACTCTGATAGCAGTCTTACAGTGACAGCATCAGGCTATCCTTGCTTAACATCAAATGGTAAGCCAGTTAACACGGCTGAATTTGCTACAGCTCGTAGTCGATTAGTAAAAGTTACAGATGCTAATAATATTGCCACCACCTATGAATATGACAATCTAAGCCGTATCACAGGGATTACTGAAGCAGCGGATACAGCATTAAGCCGTAAAACGACATATATCTACGGTGTTTTGAATGATAATTCTGTCAATTTATTTTTAACTCCAACCAGTGTTTCAACGCCAAATATCACAATTACCAATGTGGTCAACCCACGTGGACAAATTGTGACTCAAACCCAAACATCAAGTCAGTCAGGAAGTACCAGTAAGGTCACAAGTTACACCTATGATGAGACCACAACCAGTAAGCATTTTGCTCGTTTACTCAGTGTAGATGGACCACGTACTGGCACAGCAGATAAAATTACTTATAGCTATGACAATTTCGGTAACTTGGCAAGCCAATCACAAACTGTGAATGGCGCAGCTCGTACCACACAATATCTAGGCTATAACACATTTGGGGGACCAGAACGCACGGTTAATCCAACAGGTTTAGTCAATCAATTTGTTTATAATGCTGATGGCACTATCAGTAGCCAGACGACAGGTGTAGGTGGTGCAACAGGTACAATCACGGGTCAAACCACGAGCTATGCATACAATGCATTAAAACAAAAAACCAGTGAAACTAATCCTGATGCAGAAACAACACAGTTTGCTTATGACTTGGCAGGACGTTTAACGCAAACCACATTACCGAATGGCAATAAAGTCCAAAAAACTTATTATTCTATAGGTGCATTGGCAAGTGAGAAGAGCTTAACCAGTGCAGGCATTGTTGCTGCGGAAAGTTATCAATATCTGGATGGCAAAGGCTTTGTCTCTAAAACCCAACAAGGTAGTGATGCGACACGTCAATATACAACCTTTATTTATGACAATAATGGCAACCTGAAACAAAGTACCAGTGCAGCAGGAATCATTGAAAAATGGGACTATGATGCATTGAATCGCGTCACCAGTCATACCGATGGTGCAGGTAATGTTGATACCACAGGATATGATGTTAATGACAATGTCACGACCGCTAAAGATGCACTCAATGCGGGAACAAACCCATTTAGCTATCGCAATGGTAGTACACTTACTCAGGAAGTGAACAGCGATTATGGCACGAAGTCTTATAGCTATAATGAAGCAGACCAGTTAACACAACGCTTACATGGCACAAGAAAATGCGATTACAACAATCTAGATGAGTTAGGTCGTTATCGAGCATTTGCATGTGCTGCGAATAGTGGTACAACTGCGAACGAATATCAAATCAATGATAATTACACCTATGATCAAAGTCGTTATGGCCGATTGGACAAGGTGAGTACAGGATTAACTGGCTTTGATGTCGATACAAGCTATAGCTATGATGCTTATGATCGTATCACCCAAAAGTCAACAATCAATCAGTTATACAATCGATATGCAGGTACTAGTGGCCGAACACTTAATATGAATTATGGCTATAGTACAGGAGGAAAGATAACAGCATTAACATTACCATCTACGCGAGCTATTACCTACAGTTATAATGCTCAGGGAATGCTCACTAGTATCAATCTATATGGAAATCCACTGATTCGTAACATCACCTATGATGGCGCCAATCGTGTAACAGGATGGCTATGGAGTTCAGCAGGTAATGCAAGCTACAGCCAAAGCTATAATAATGATGGCTCTACGAATACAATTACCAATAAAAACAGTGCGGGTACTACAAATTATTCATTAACCTATGGTTATGATAAAGATGGACGTATTACTCAACTGACACGTGATAATGGAACCCAAGATACATATGGTTATGATAATGTAGACCGCTTAACGAGTGAAAGCCGCACAACGGGTGGAACAGCAACGTATAGCATTAGTTATACCTACGACAAAAATGGTAACCGAACTAGCCTTACAGCAACAGGTCAGCATATGCAACCTGCTGCAAGTGCAACCTATACTTACTCAGGTAATAAGTTAGCAAGCTTTAGCAAAGCAGGTGTAGCACAAAGCGTAAGCCATACAGCAAATGGTGAATTGATCTATGGACAAACACCGAGATATGACAATGGAGCTAGACGTAAAGTAGATACTGTAAGTACTACAGAATACTACTATATGAACTATAACCATAAAAATGAGCGTAGTTTTAGAGACAGAGTTGTAAATGGTGCTGTCACTACTATGTCACAATATATCTATGATGAACAAAGTCATTTGATTGGTGAATACAGTAATAATGGTGAGCCTGTAGAATACATTTGGTTAGGTGATAAACCAGTTGTTGCTATTTATAGCTCAGGTAATACGGCGCGAATCTACTATATTGTGACAGATGCGCAAAATACCCCAAGACGTTTAATTAACAGCGGGACACAAGCAGTTGCATGGAGTTGGGATTCAACAGCCTTTGGCTTAGGTACTCCAACGGGTACTGAAACGTTTAATTTACGTTTCCCAGGTCAGTATTTTGATGTGGCAACAGGTCAGTTCTATAATCACAACCGTTATTACAACCCTGAATTGGGTCGTTATATGGAAGCTGATCCGATTGGGTTAGAAGGTGGTTTGAATCCGTATACGTATGCAGGTAGTAATCCTGTGATGAATGTGGATCCGAGTGGATTACTATCTGAATTATCATTATCAGAAATGTCGAATTATAGAGGATTACAAAACTCCATTAATATCCCTAATATTGGTATAAATATAGATATCCCTATTAATATTCCAAGTCTTCCAGGTACATCTGATATCATTAAAGGCTTGAATAGTATTAAAGCATTTGCTGTTAGAACTTCTCCTTATTTAATTGCTGCGAGTTTAACAGGGGATAGTAAACAACAATATACTCCAATTTATAGAGCTATGAATCAAGTAGAATTAGGTCGAACTATGAAATATGGATATCAAGCTAATTTAGGAGGGATGGAGGTTAAGCAATTTGTATTTAATATTGAAGATGCTTACAGACTAGCAAATTATTTGCCAAGTTTAGATCAAGAGAGTAAAAGATATAATTACAGTGTGGTGACGTCTATGGTTTCTACACAAACCTTAAGGAGATCTGAGATCAGTAAAGGTATTGATGTAAATATCATTAAGGGTACAGTACTTTCGGTTCCTAATTATCTTCTTCCTCAGCTTAATAAGGATGCTAGAGCTACAGGTGGAATTAAAATTTTACCACCAAGACTTTAAAATCAATTATTTTGATAGGTTATTTATATGGGTGAAGAGAACGTTTATATTAAGACTAGTTGCTTTACTGGTTATATAAAATTATATAAAGATATTTGTATTCCTAAAGACCTAAAATTCAATAGAAATGATGTTGTTGGTAGGCAAAGTGGAATTGAACGTAGATTTTTTTCAGGTTATTTTTTATTTATGGACGGAAGTCTAGAAAAAATATTCTATATGAAGTCATGCTTACTTACATTGGATGAAAATATTCCCAGTAATGAATATATTCATTCATTGATACAATTGTTTTCATATACTGAAAATCAAACTTGTTTTTTAAACAATGTTTCATTAGGTTTGCAATCAAATGGTACTGTTTTGAACGGTCTGAAAGAGAATGTAGGTGATTTTTATCTTAATAGTAAAGTTGAAGAAGAAATATTTTTTGATGGTGGAGAGGAAATATATCTCAAATATTTAGATAAGAGAAAATGATTTTCTTCACCCTATTTTTGTATGGTACATTCTTATGGAATAACATTATGCATACTTAATTTTTGCGTCGTTTCACCATTGTATGGTGAAATACCAAACAAGTTAATATTTGATAGTTAGCAAAATCTTAGCCAGTTATTCACTCGTGAGTAATTGGTTTTTTATTTTGTCCAAGAAAAGGAAGATTGAGTATCTAATCGAATAAATGTGCGTACTTATCAAGGTAGATGCACTTTAGCCTAGAATCTTATTCTTTTGTAAATTGAGTTAGCTCAAGCTCAGCTAGATATTTTCTCATTACTACCATCATCATGGGGAGGCATTTTAACTTTTCCATCTAAAAAATCTGCATACCATTTGAGCATACTACGTCTTTTTTATAGCCACTTAGCATGATTATACGTTACCCTTGTTGTGTCTCTGTCAGTATGTGATAGTTGTTTTTCAATCCATCTGTCATCACTACCTAATTCATTTAAATATGTGGATGCGGTAGCTCTAGCATCATGGGGTGATACATCATTCATTTTTAGAGCATCAAGTGCAAAATTTAGAGTAGAGCGACCCAACATTTTTTCAGGTTTACCAAGTGCGAGTTGCATTGGGGAGGAGAATACAAACTGACACTTGGCTGTAACGCTATATTGTTCTTCCAAAATAGTAAAAGCCTGATCAGATAGTGGCAACAGGTGGATCTTATTATTTTTCATAACACGCTTGCCATCAATGATTTCCTGAAAAATACGCTCAGGGAATGTAATCGTTTTATTCTCCCAATCAACCCAAGCCTATTCCAGTCTCCTTACTTCAATGGTGCGTAACATTGTATAAAATAGAAAGCTGAGCGCATTCCTTGTCGTTTGCGCTCCAGTGTATAAAGGTATTTTTTCTTTAAGCTCTCGTATTTCCTGCATGGTCAAAGGGCGGGCATGATTAATTTTGGGACGTTTGATTACACCTTTTATAGCATATGTAGGATCAACTTCCGCTAGCCCTTTCATGATGCAAGTCCGCATGATCATGCCTACCAATGTTTTATTAACAATAGCGGTTGTTTCGCCAGTACAGGGTTTTAACCTTTGGGAACGAGTCGAGGCTTGTATACGTTCCATCGAGGGTTATACTCTCAGTATAAGTATAAAAATGATGCCATTGATCGTATCATGTCCTGACATTGTACAAAGGGTTGTTCTGTTTAGTTATGGGCTGGCAGACAGAATAATGACTGTTAGAGGCAGGTAGCGGAAGAGAAAAATAACTTGCTGAGCCTGTAAATTATTTTGTGTAATTCCCTTTTAAACGAATACTTCAGCCTTAGATGGCAGAAGCATTTATTTTATGCTGTCTAGTTAAAGTGTGTACTACAAAATTCAGCCCAATCAGCCATCAGACCTTTACGTTTTTCCAGATAAGCTCCACGTAGGTAAGCAGCTTCAACTTCGTCTAGTAGTTTATGAGCAAGTACATGCTCACAGACTTCACGAGGGTAGTCAGTTTTGTCTGCTGACCAGTCACGAAAAGTAGATCGGAAACCATGTGTTGTAATTACTCGGTTTTGTTTTGGATCAATATATCCAATACCATTTTCTTTGAGTTTTTGTTTGTGCATACGCTTGATCAATGTCGTTAAAGACATATCTGATAACATACCTTCACTACGTGGAGCAGGGAAAATAAAGTCATTGGGCTGAGGCTGAAAGTCTTTCTCAATTATCTTAAGTAAATCAATGGCTGGCTGTGATAAAGGAACACGGTGTTCTTTCTTAGCTTTCATTCTTTCTTTAGGAACCACCCATACTTTATCTTTAAAATTAATTTCTTTCCATGTCGCTCCAAAAACTTCACCTGATCGGGCGGCAGTAAGAATAGTAAACTCTAAAGCCTTAGGCGAAATCCCTTTCTTTAATCTGAGCTGTTGAATAAATTCAGTGACCTGATCATAAGGCAAAGATGCGTGGGGATTTGATTCCTGTATTAATTTACCAAGAATAGGCTCGAGATTACCTTTCCATTCAGCAGTGTCAACGGCATTCTAAAATTGACCCCTTTTACCTTACAAATGGCAAAGTAAAATTGACCCCTTTGATCTCGTATTA
>NZ_NHRP01000045.1:0-19366 GCF_002165385.1 Acinetobacter sp. WCHA39 | reverse complement strand
TTGAATGATTTCTTCTTGGTCTACGTGCCATAAAATACTCCATATATTGATGTTTATAACATCATTTGAGGAGCAGAATATCACTTATAGGAGTTGTTCAAATTTACGGATCCATCTCTAGGATTCTCGTAATTTTAAAAGACAGCAGCATGAAACAAGAAGAACAGTATATGTTGATATCATTGAAAAATTAGGAGATAGACGGGTAGATATTATTGTAACAAAAGATATTGTGGAACTTGTTAAAAGTATTGTTGATCATGGGGTGCAAGTTCAAGCTAGAAGAAATCTATCATAAAAGTATATTAATGATTGTGCTACCTGGATTGAATCACAAATAATTCCCCAAAAGAGAGTTTTTTAAATCTCTGTTTTATGTTGAAAATTAAATATTAACAACAAAAGAATAAGCTTTTTGATTCAGATTGCTATCTATTAGAATTGCATCAAACGACATGTTTTCTAATAATGATTTGAGATTGTGATGCATTTTCAATGATTCTGAAGAAAGATTAATAAGAATAATTCGATTAACTGGATCGATTATAAATTCAATAGTTTCAGGATTTTTGTTGGTTAAAACTAAGCGATTTTCATGAAGTAGTTCTGTAATTTGTTCACTAAGTTGATTAATTTTAATTTCTTCTTCACTTGATGATGTGGTTTTAGAAACATGAATTTGAGCAGAATAACGTTCAAAATCCTTTGGTGTGTCAATAATTTCAACTTTGTAAAAACTAAATGAGTCAGTTTCTAATTTTAAAGAAGATAATTGGTTCTTTTCTAAGAAGTCAGTTTCCATCGGTTTGATATTTGACTGATAAAGATTTGATACGTCTTTTGCTTCTTTTATAGCTTTTTTTGCTCTATTTTGTGCATCCAAGAGCGGGTCATAAGTATGCTCAATTTTTGATGAATTTACATGCTCATCGATACTAAAGAACTCTGGTACTTGATTTTCTGTTGATGCATTTACTTGTGCTGTACTATCAAATATTGTTTCGCTGATTGGTTGAGGTTGAGGTTGAGGTTGAGGTTGAGGTTGAGGTTGATCGATTGTTGCTGTTGTTTGCGAATCTTTTGAAGACAAAAACATTGCATCTTTATGATTTACACTTGATGCCGAAACTAACGTAATCTTTATATTTGAATTTATATGATCGTTTTTTTTAACTGCAAAATTTAAAAGTAGGATTACAATAAAAACATGCATCATAATGCTAAAGAGAAATGCGATATGTGAAATATTGAGTTTATTTTGAGACAACATATTTTTCTCCTCAGCATTTATCGCTCAGGTCAGAATAAATAGCGGAAGGTCATTCTGAGGTTTCTGCCCTCAGTAGGATGGATATGCCTATCATAAATTCCTTCACGTTCTGAAGAGTTAGGTGAGCATGTAGGCTCACTGAGATCTTGACGAGTGCATGATGCATAGTAGTATTCGATATCATTTGTTTTTTGATCGAATACATTAAAGAGTTCAACTTGTGCTAGAAAGTTTTTATTAAATTGATAGCTTCCTTGTAAGTTAACTAAAGTTGATGAATCGGAACGAACTGAGTTATCCTCAATCAAAGGGCGAGAACCAAAGTAACGCAAACGTCCTCCAAAATTAATTTGGTCATTCAGTTTATAAGTAAATCCAGCAGCTATGGTCTTTTCTATTGCCCCAGGAATATGATTTCCTTCCGAATTTTCATTTTTAAATCTTGCTTTTGACCAAGCCAGATCTAGATCGATAATCCAAGCATCTGTTGGTTGATAGAATTGTGAAATTTCGATACCTTGTCTTTTACTTGGTCTACTTGCTTCTGTCGTACCAGCATCGCCAATAAATACCAGTTCTGAATCTGAATCAAGTTGCCATAGAGCTATTGTTGAGGTGAGCTCAGGTATAAGTTTTGCTCTTAATCCCAGTTCTGAATTTATTGTTCTTACCAATGGAGAAACGGGGAGAGTTGCTTTTAAATAGTTACTATCACGAGAATCAATGTTTAGGTGCGTTGTAGTTCCTCTAGCATCATTGCTATGAAAGCCATATGCATAATTAATGTAATATTCAGTATTCTCCCACGGACCTAAAATTATGCTCATTTTAGGGCTGAAAATATGATCAGTTTTATGACCACTATTTTCTTCTTTATCAGAATTTACATCAAAAGAATAAAAATCACCACGAACGCCTAAAATAGTTTTTAACCAAGGTTGCCACGTGGTTTGATTTTGTCCCCATATTCCAATAGACCATTGATTAACATCATCATTTCTTATCGTGTTGAAACGTTGTCGATCTTGTGTCTGGTAAAGGCCTAAGTTGTTAATATAATCATACCTAAGAGATGATCCAAATGAGTTTAAAAGCTCTTTGCTTGACCATTCACTTAATGAACCTTTTTGAAATTTAAATCCAAGTGTCGTTCGTTCTTCAGCTTGCTCAAATTGGTCTCCATGGATTGGATCATTTAAAAAATAACTAAAGTCAGAAAATAGATTCAGTTTGTTATATACGGCATAAGAGGAAATTGTGGAGTATTTCGTTTTCTCATAATTTTTAGCATTATACCAAATAGCAGTCCGAGCAGACTTACCACCATCACTCTTGTTTAAGCTATCGAAGCGATTAAGTTCACCGCTTTCAATCAGCCGCTCTGGAATTTGATCAGTAGCATCCCATCGTGCTTGATAATGTTGAAAGCTGATGGATTGATTTTTATTATGATCACCAGTGAAATATTTTAAGAATACATTTTGTTTTGAAAGATTTTCAGGGTTAACCCAAGGTCCGTCACTGTTGATATTCTCAACTGCACCGATTAATTCCCCGTCACTAAGAACTAAGTTTCCAACGGCTAAAAATCTAAGTAAGTTGTGATTACCTAACGTTATTTGTGCGTAAGGATTATCTAGAGAATGGATACTCGAAATTTTTGCTGTACCTGCTGATGCAAAATCACCATCATCAATCGATACAGCTCCTTTGTGATATTGAATTGATTCAATCAGTTCGGGGATTAGAAAATTTAAGTCTGTGTAACCTTGACCGTGGGCATGACTCACCATGTTAATGGGTTGTTCATCAAATGATGTTGCAAAGTCAGTTCCATGATCTAAGTTAAAACCTCTCAGAAAGTATTGATTTGCCTTACCACTACCACTGTGTTGAGTCACAATGACACCAGGGATCGTTTCTAAAACTTCTGCTGGACGTGATAAAGGTCGAGTTTCAATTTGTTCTTTCGATATTGTTCCTTGGGACGAAGTAAGTGCGACCCCAAAAGTACTATCTAAATTTGATGATGCTGTTATTTTAATTGTAGGAAGTGTTGTTGTAAGTTCACCTCCCGCATGAGTAAGCTGATCTAAATAGAAATGACTGCTTCCTATCAACAAGCAATACAAAATTCTTTTTTTCATTTTTATTCCATTAACTTTATAAATTTTCGTGATTCTCGCAAACATGAAATCATTATTCATTTCATGTTTTCAGTTATTTATCAAATTTAGATTTATAGTTGCTTTAACATTTGTTTTAATTTTTGAATGTAGGTCGGATTTTCATAGCCAGTCTCATTACTCCAATTTAATAATTTTTCTGTGCTTTCACGATTTTTACTATCAAGTGCAAGGGCGGCATAAATCTCAAAATCGTCATTTTCTCTTTGCATATTCCAGTTTTTGGCAGCTATGCGTAAACCTTCGTCATATTTTTTTGAAACCCATAGGAATTGAGCTTGCTCTCTGAGATGTATGTGATCCTTATGGTCGAGTAGATTTTGTACTCTTTGAGTTAGTTCATTTAGGTCTTTTTCTGCAAGAGGATCGTTTAGTTTCTGTTTGCTTAAAATAATTCTATATAACGCGCCATCATGATAACGGTATGGGGTGAGAATTTTGATTGCGTTTGAATATTCTTGTTGAGAAATATACCAATTGGATTTAGCAAGAGTGTTGGGTAAATTATCTACATTAAGTAATGGAATAGATTGGCTCGCAAGAGTTGGATCATTAAATCTTGTCGCTATTTCTAGCATAATATTACCTAACCATTGCTGATCGTTTTTATTTAGCCTTGTTGCCATTTGAAGAAGTTCATTTGTTCTAGATTTTATTTCTGAAATATTTTTTGTCATTGCATCCACTTGCAGGACACAACCAGCTTGATAAAGTTTCACACTCTGTTGATCTAATTGATCACATAATTTAAGTGACTGATTAAATTGACCTTGTAATCTATATATATTTGCGAGTTGTAAAATTGCATCATAATTTTTAGGGTCTTTTTTTAATACGTCATTAAGTATTGTTTCTGCTCTGCTGAAATTATGATTTGCTTGAGCGAGTCGAGTTTCTAACAATTTATTTTCTGTGTCTGATGAGTTGAAGCTTGATTTCATTAAGTCTTCAGCTTGTTCTAAAAACTCACCGTCGCCTTTTGAATAAGCTTTTTCAAGTAACACATTAACGATTTGATTTCTCAGTTCATCATTATGATTGTTTTTTAACATTACTGAATAATCTGGATGTTCTGAACTCGATGAAGATTCTTCATGGTGATGTTTGGGGTGAGCGAAAGCAGTACTTAAATACAATGAAGCTATTATTGATAATGTTAGCTGACGAATTAACATTTAAAACTCCTATAAAGACTCTTAACAGAAGTTTGTTAAGAGTCTTAATCTTAAAATTTCACTGCAACGGGTTCTGATTTGTTATCTATAGTAGATTCTGAAATTTCAGTAATACTTTTAGGTTCAGCCTGTTCGTAGCTACTTTGAGGTTGATTGGTTAATGACAACGTTTCTTTAAGAACGGGGTCATTTTGGGGTTGGTTGTTATTATTTGGTTTTGAATTATTGTCATTACCACCGCAGCCACTTAATCCAATACCAACCATGAACAGCAAAATGAGTTTTCTCATGGCGACTACTCCTAATTATTTGCTAGCTGTATTAAATGGAGAGCCTGCTACTGGAGTATTTAAGTATGGGAAAGCAGTACCAAATTGTTGTGGTGATTGTAGAGCTCCATCTGTAAAGCCTATTCCTCCAGCTTTAGCATCGCTCGCTTTACAACCAACAGCGGTATTCACACCATCAATTGTGCAGAGTAAGCCCATAGCAACTCTCAGCTCAATATCGACGACATCATCACCAGGTCTACGACCGTTCGGGAATCCTGCAGTATCTCCACCGATTACACCAAGACGATTTTGTTTATCTTTTGCCGCTGGAGTAATAGCAGTATTTAGACGTAACATTTCAGATGCTTTTACATTTTTAGGTTGATTTAAGCCAGGAATACCTAAAAGAAATGCGTTAACTAAGTCAGTTCTTGGAAAGTTTGTTGGCGCAACTACGGCACCACCAGTTGCCTCTTTAAAAAGAACTTCTATTAATGTAGGGAGGGTTGGGTTAGTCACATAGTCAGCAAATTGCCCATCATTCACAGGCTTACTTGCATTAAATTTATCTTTATCTTTAAGACCAATGACGACTTCATTAACTAAAGGCATGCCTAAACGTGAAACTTGAGTCCAAGCACCACCAACTTTACTTGCACTGGAAAGATTGCTTTCAGGATTAGGATTTAATAAGGTGGCTTGAGGTAAGCTTGCTGTTGTCCATCCTCCAATCACTGTATCATTTGAAGCCACTAAACAAGATTGTGGAACTTCTAAAGCAATTGTAGTGACGTTTTTATTTGCAATAGTATTCAAGCCTTGATCTTCAGCGTTTACGCCTGAAGGTGCGAGTTGAGTAGCAGGAATCTTAATATTCACTAAATCGAATACTTCACCTAAGTTAACAGCAAAAGGATCTTGACGTTGACCGACAAAAACTTTACCAGAGCCGCAATTTCCAAAGTTAATGTTTTGGACAAATGTATCTGCGTAGGCTTGATAGTTTGGAATTGATTTTGCGCCAACATTATCGAATGGCTTTTTAAAAGAGCCTAAAGTACTTCGATCACCTTTACGTCGGTCACCTTTAATCATGGTAACAGTATATGTTTCAGCTGTATTTTGAGCTGAACTACTATCATTTGTTATTTTACCAATGTTAGATAATGGTACAGAAACATTCTTGCCACCTACAGGAACTTGTAAGTCTTTTAACTCTTGATTGAATTTAAATTGGAAAGTAATGTCTTCTTGCCCATCTCCATTGTTGTCAATGTGTATTTCATATAAGGCTTTAGGATCTAAAGCGAAATAATTAGGTCCCCCATAAGCATCTTGTAAAGGCTGATAGTTTGCTAGTATGGTTACGAAATTACTTCGGCTCGGCTCATAACTTTTAAACATGTAAAAATCTGTAGCGTCAACCTTGGGTGTTTTACTGATTGATGGTGCTTCGCGGTGGCTTGAAGCGAATGATGTCACACTAAAACTACTTAGCATAATTGCTAAAAGTAGGCGAGAGTCCATTTTGTATCTCCTTGACCATGCTGATCTTGGGTATATTTTTGATTAATTTTTATTCGTCTTATAATTTTCTGATATGAATTTAGATCAGTATAAGACTCTTAATATTTATACTGGTTCGATAGTGAAGTTTCTGTGAGCAAGTTTTAATTTAAAAAATTTTTTGTGCTGTAGTAGATAAGATTAAATAAGTAACATCTAAAAAGTAAACATGTATTTATTGCCAAAATATTTTGATATCTGATACACCCAATTTTGTATTTGATTAGCCGTCATTACTTTGAAATCACGCCAATGATACTTCATCTGTCGCCATACCACATCTCAATGCGATTTAATTCAGGGCTATTGTAAGAACACTTGGCCTACCTGAACGATGACCTTCTTGAATAGATTCAAATTGTTAGAATTGCCAATGGCGACGCTGTAACCGTATAGTTTCAGGTATTCGACTTTGAAGTTTAGCTACTTCTGCTACAGTTTTACCTTCGGATAGCCACAATATGGTTTGTGCGCGTTGTCTTTCTCGCCAATGTGCAGCATGTTTGGTGAGATCAATAAGTTGTTTTTGTTCAACTGAGTGGAGAGGGATTGAAACGATACGTGGTATAGTTGAGCAGCAGCTAATCAAACATACCTTTTCGCATGGTTAGTTTGATTAATCAACTTAATTTATCTTCAACCATTTTTAATGGTTCGATTCACATTACTTTCAGCGATATGGTAATTTTCCGCCAATTCCAAGTGAGTGTTGTAATTACGCAAGTAATTGAGTGTTAATAATTGATCCTATATAGCTAAAGTATGAGGACGCCCTGATTTCTTTTTGAGTAATTCTAGTTCTTTTAAAACCTTTACCATTTCACCAAAAACTGGTCGAGTTACGCCAACCAAACGTTTGAATTCAGAATCTGAAAAACGGTTTAATTTTTGATATCTCATAAAATCTATATTGAGGCAGTTTTTACTTTCATAAGAGGTTTAATGTAAAATTTTCTGAAATATTTTTAAATAATATTGTAACTGTATGGTTAGTTTAATATTAAAGAAATTTCTAACCAGTACTTAATTTCAATCACTTAGTCGTCTAAAAAATAAAAATATAATAGTTATAAGTCTTGTTACAAGCTATTAGTCGACAATCGATAGAAAATTTTCCATAGTCCTATCAACAATATTTTGGGAAGAAGTATTATGGATAAGATTACGGTAATTATTAAAGATCAAGAAGAAAATGAATCGATTGTTGTGGCACAGCTCAATGATTTAGAAGACCAAGATATTCCTTTTTTTAAACGAGTTGAGCATATTGAGGTAGAAGGGAATATCATTTTTCCAAATATCGATTTACTTTTTGAAAGTGATATAGATGGAAAGATTTATAAGTTAGTTGCACCTGTGAATGATAAAAGATTTATCTGACCTCAATCTTCTATTTTCAATACGATAAAAAAGACCCACTTATGAGATTCAAATAAGTGGGCTTTATTTGAGAGCAACAAAAGTGATTTAAATCAAGTTGCCATGTCACTGAATACTCGTCCTAGAAAAGCGTTAGATTGGCTTGCATCATTAAAGAATTTTTCTCAACTTCTTGATTGTCATAAAGATTTTGAAACTGTCGCACCTCATGTTTGAATTCGCCGCGTATCTTTTAAATAATGAATTGAATTTGTATTGATTGGATTGAACAAAAGGAAGCCATTTTGACGAGATCGGTTTATGTTAGACTACTCAACTTACGGTATCGCAAATTACCGTGAATAACCAAAATGAGTAGGTAAGATGATTGGGCAGCAGAGAAACAGGCTAGCAGCTTTGGGAATAGATGTTTGGATTCCTCGGGAAGTTGTATGTCAAAAAAACACTGCACCAAGTCTATGGCGAGATCAATTAATTGATGACGTTTCTGAGTCTACAGAACGTATATTTGAAGTTGCACCGATTTTAGAAGATATTCCAGCAACATCTGCACATACGCCACCGATCACCGAAATTGAAGTATCGCAGCAAACGAAAGTTGTTACAGAACCTATTGTTAAAGCAGCGCTTGATGAAAAAGAACAGATTGTTATTACTGCTCAGGTTCGGTCATTTGAATTGCAAATGTATGTGTTGGAAAACTGCGCCATTTTATTAGAAACCAGTCAGCTCAGTGATGCTCAAAGCCAACTCTGGCAAAATATTCAAAAGGCAAGATTAGGACAGTATGCTGAATTAAAATGGCCATTTCCTTTGGCTGCTTTTCAGGAAAGTCGGGGATTCTCCTCGTATATTCAAGGTTTTCTGGATGCAACCGCAACACAAAAAAAGATATTGTGCTTAGGTCAATTGGACTTTATTCAGCATTCTAATATCTTATATTTAGCGAGTTTAGAAGAAATGTTAGCCCAACCTTTATTAAAAAGACGGTTGTGGCAGCTCATGCAATAAAGATCGGAAATCGAATCATGAAGAAAGTTGTTGTATTCAGCCAAATAGATCAAGATGTTTTAGCGCAGTTACAGCAAGATTATCGGGTCGTGGTACTTAATCCTAAATTGGGTGATATCAACGACCAGATTCGAACAGAGGTTGTTGATGCTGATGCCATGATCGGCGCAGGACGACTGTTAAACGAAGGTAATTTGGCACCCGCCCAAAAACTTAAAATCATTTCGACAGTGTCTGTTGGTTATGATAATTATGATGTTAACTATCTTAATCAAAAGAAAATTTGGCTTGCTAATACACCACATGTTTTGACAGAAACAACGGCTGATCTTGCCTTTACTTTGTTACTGAGTGCTGCACGCAAAGTTCCATATCTTGATGCATGGACCAAACAAGGTCAGTGGAAACGAACGGTATCTACTGAACAATTTGGTATGGATGTTTTTGGTAAAACGCTAGGGATTATTGGCTTAGGGAATATTGGTGCTGCCATTGCCCGTCGTGGATTTTATGGTTTTAATATGAATATTTTGTACCATAACCGCCGTGAAAAGATTGAGGTGGCTCAAGCATTTAATGCACAATATCGCGACTTAGATCAGTTATTGCAGCAGTCTGATTTTATTGTAGTTGCTGTCGATTTAAATCATGAATCCCAAGCACTGATTGGCGCAGAACAGTTTGACTTAATGCAAAAACATGCTGTCTTCGTCAATATCGCGCGTGGTTCTGTAGTCGATGAAAACGCTTTAATCGAAGCATTAAAACAAAATAAGATCTTTGCTGCTGGATTAGATGTCTATGCAAAAGAACCTCTGCAAAATTCAGCATTATTTGAGCTGCCAAATGCAGTAACCTTGCCGCATATTGGCTCAGCAACGACTGAAACGCGTCAAAAAATGGTGAAACTTGCTTATCAAAATTTAGTGGACGCACTACAAGATAGAACACCTCGTTATCTCGTTAATCCAAAGTTTGAATAATTGCTTACAATGCTGATTAGTCAATTGCTGCATTATTGTGCGGGTTTATCTTTTTAAATTGATTAATATTGGTACACTTGCGCATTTTGAAATTTTGTGTTCGGGGTGTCTGTGTTTGAGAAATTGGCTGAAAAAAGTTTAAATCTAATGGGTTGGGAACTGGATAATCATTGGGATTTGAATGTTGATCAATGCGTGATGATTGCAGCTCCGCATACCAGTAATTGGGATGCTTTATATGCACGGTTGGCATTAAAAGCTTTAGGTGTAAATGTTCGTCTTACGATTAAAGATAGTTATATGAAGTTTCCATTTGGTCCATTTGTGCGTGCAATGGGTGGTATTGGGATTGATCGTAGCGTGAAACAAGAAGGACAAGCGCGACCGAGTATGGTTCAACTCATGAGTGACTTGTTCAAAACACATCCTAAATTAGTCATGTTGGTCACACCTGAGGGAACTCGATCAAAACAGGAGCAGTGGAAAACGGGCTTTTACCATGTTGCCATGACAGCAGGTGTTCCAATTGCTTTAGCTTATATGGATTATGCTAAGAAAAAAACAGGTGTAGGAAAAATTGTTTATCCTACGGGAGATTATGAAAAAGATATGGTTGAAATTATGTCTTTTTATGCAGAGATTAATGCAAAGTTTCCAGAGAAATTTAGTGTCGATCAACGTTATGTAAACACGAAATAATAGTGTTGATTTCAAAAATATAAACTAAGGCAGGATTTTCCTGCCTTTTATAACACTTCGTTGCAAATATCTTCATTTTCTAATGTTATATTAAATTTCTTTATTAGAATCATAGAGAAACGACTTGAGATCGCTGCTGCTTGCATGTGGTTTATTGGCCACTACTCAATTGAGTCATACTCAGATCTTTTTGCCTACACAGGCAATTGGACAAACAGAAGTACCTGAAATTGGCAGTGGTGTAGGTTTGCTTGATCAACAGAAAGAAAAACTGATTGGTGAAAAAGTTTATCGTGAAGTTCATCGACAGATGCCAACGGTACAAGATGCGTGGTTAGAAGATCAATTTCTACAGGTTTTTTCAGGTATTCTTAGTCAGACTCAGCTTGGTCAACCGATTGGTTTAGTGGTTATAAAAGATCCACAAATTAACGCATTTGCAGTGCCTGGTGGTTTGTTTGCATTAAATACAGGCTTAATTACATCTGCAAAAAATTTGGATGAAATAGCAGGGGTCATGGCACACGAGATCGCCCACGTTGCGCAGCGACATTACAGTCGTTCACAAGAAGCATTTAAAGGACAGGGGTTACTTGCTCTTGCAGGTATTCTTGTCGGTGCGGCAATCGCATCTAAAGCAGATGGTGATGTTGGTTCAGCGGTGATGTTAGGCACTCAAGCTGCGTTGATGGACAAGCAACTCAGTTATAGTCGTAATCAAGAGCGTGAAGCAGACCGTATTGGTATGCAGTTTATGTATTCTGTTGGATACAACCCACAAAGCATGGCAGATTATTTTGAAACCATGCATCGTGAAACAAGTCGTGTGAGTTTCCTACCTGATTTTTGGCTCACTCATCCACTAACGACAGAGCGTATGAGTGAAGCCCGATTACGAGCAAACCAACTCCCAAAAGTAAAATCAAAAATATATGATCTTGATTTTGAGATTTTAAAGTTATATACGCTCGTAATTTCAAACCAAGCGACAGAAACTCAATTACAAGCTTTTGCAAATCAAAAAAATACAGCTGCACAATTAGCGCTAAGTAAGTTTTATTTAGAACGTGGTGATTATATTCAGGCACAAGCAAATCTAGATTTAGTGAAAGCAAAGCTTAAATATCATGTATTGGTTCCACTGATTCAAACAGATATTTACTTAGGGCAAAATAAATTTGATCAGGCTTATAGTAGTATAAATTTCATTCAAAAAACGATGCCTGAAAATAGGGCACTATCTTATAAACTTGCAGAAGTTTTAATTCGGCAAGGGCAGGCTGCTCAAGCTCAAACATTGGTTCAACGGTTTATTCATAAAAACCAGAGAGATATTGAAGGTTGGCAACTGTTGCAGCAGGCAACAAACTTAGATAAAAGTTCGCCACTACAAGCAATTAATGTGCTTTGTTACCGTGCTGAAGCTGAGTATTGGTCAGGATATGAGGAAAATGCGATTAAATCGATGTTGCACGCTCAGCGTTTAGCCAAAGGAAATTTAGCCATGTCAGCAAAAATTGACTCTCGCTTAAAACAAATGCAAGATGATCGCCGTATGAAAATTTAATCTTTATCAAGAACTAAGAGAAATAAAAATGATCAAAGGACAATGTTTGTGTGGTGCTGTGCAGTATCAATATTATGGTGAAATTGAAAACAGCATTTTATGCTATTGTAGTGATTGTCAGCAGGCGCAAGGCTCAATCGCTGGCTGGAACAGCCCACTTGACGAAACACAATTTAAAATTCTGTCAGGACATGATCAGCTCAAAGAATATTCCCACACACCGAATAAAGCACGCGTATTTTGTCAAAACTGCGCAAGCCCACTTTACTCATATCGTACCGATTTAGCTAATGTGATTCGTTTACGCCTAGGAACAGTGACAGATGGGAATCTTTCTGCACCGAAAGAAGAATTTTTTACTGAGCACAAACCAAACTTTATTGAATTAAGATAAGATGATCTGCGTAAAAAATCGCTGAGAAGTTAGAACATTTATGAAGAAAATTTTAGTTTTTATTTTTGCGATAAGCAGTGTGGGGATCAGCTCAGCAGCATCAGTTGAGCAATATGTCAATTCGGTTGAGAAAATTCGTAGTGTCTATGCACAGGATATTCGTAGTTTTTTACGTAGTCTTAATCCACAGATTTCACAGTTCACACCTGAGCAGCAAGCTCAGTATTGTGGTATTAATCAGCGTTATATTCAGGATATGTCAGATGCGATTGAAAAAAATCGCTCATCCTTGCCGCTACAATACGCAAATATGACTAAACAGGATGTAATCAAACAAGTCACTGAGTCAAATGAGATGCAAATGCTAGTGAAATATAACGTTCAGTGTGATTTTAAGTAAAAATTATCTCTTGGGTTCATTATTTAATGAATCCAATTTTTAAATAGAGTAATTTGTATAAAATGGAGGAAATTAAGCAGATTAGCTTAATTTTGCTTTAATTTTAGCAGATACTTGTGCAGGATCGGCACGCCCGGCTATGATCGGACGTAGAGAATTCATCACCTTACCCATATCTTTCATGCTAGTAGCTTCTTGAGCAGCAATCGTTTGCTCAATGATGGAATCAAGTTCTTCCTCAGTCATAGCGGCTGGTAGAAATTGAGAAATAACCTCAACTTCGGCTTGTTCCTTACTAGCTAAATCGTCTCGACCAGCGCCAGAAAAGGCCTTGATCGATTCTTTACGTTGTTTAATTTGCTTTTCAATGACCGCAAGAACCTGAGCATCGTCAAGCTCTATGCGCTCATCGACTTCGATTTGCTTAATTGCTGCTTGTACACCACGAATAACCGTTACTGTTGCCATATCTTTGGCACGCATTGAGTTTTTTAATACGTCAGTAATTTGGTTTTTTAAAGTATTCATAGTCTTTTCAGCAGTCAATCACAAATTAATTAGTAAAGGCGAGTAGTACGTACAGATTCGCGAGTCAATTTCTTTTGATAACGCTTAACTGCAGCAGCTTTTTTACGCTTACGCTCTTGAGTTGGTTTCTCATAGAATTCGCGCTTACGAACGTCAGCTAAAACACCCGCTTTTTCGCATGAACGCTTGAAACGACGGATAGCTACGTCTACTGGTTCGCCTTCTTTCAACTTAACTTGTGGCATGTAAAATCCTCTAAGATTATGGATAAGATCTAATGCACGATTGCACTAGATCGCAAGTGAAGGTCAGTATTTTACTCATTTACAACTCAGATCACAAGTCTATAATAGCGCTGATATTATTTTTGATCGTTGTAAAGGCAGTTTAATGATTGTTTTGGGCTTAGAAACTTCGTGTGATGAAACTGGGTTAGCACTCTATGATAGCGAGCTCGGCTTACGTGGACAGGTTTTGTATAGCCAAATCAAACTGCATGCAGAATATGGCGGTGTTGTTCCTGAATTGGCTTCACGTGATCATGTTCGTAAGATGATTCCTCTAATTAATCAATTGCTTGAGCAGAGTGGTGTTAAAAAGCAAGAGATTGATGCTGTTGCCTATACCCGTGGTCCAGGATTGATGGGTGCACTGATGACTGGGGCTTTATTTGGTCGCAGTTTGGCGTTTGCATTTAATAAACCTGCGATCGGTGTGCATCATATGGAAGGCCATATGCTTGCGCCATTGCTTTCGGAAACGCCACCGGAATTTCCATTTGTGGCTTTATTGGTTTCGGGTGGACACACTCAACTCATGGCAGCCTATGGTATCGGTCAATACGAATTGCTCGGCGAGTCAATTGATGATGCAGCAGGTGAAGCTTTCGATAAAGTCGCAAAAATGATGAAACTGCCTTATCCAGGTGGGCCGAATATTGCGAAATTGGCGTTACAGGGTGATGCCAAGGCATTTGAATTCCCACGGCCAATATTACATCAAGGTTTAGATTTTTCTTTTAGCGGTCTTAAAACCGCAGTTTCTGTACAATTGAAAAACCTCGGTGAAGAGAATCGTGATGCCGATGTGGCGGCTTCTTTTCAAGAAGCTGTCGTCGATACACTCGCTAAAAAATCCGTGAAAGCTTTAAAGCAAACAGGTTTAAAACGTTTGGTGATTGCAGGTGGTGTGAGCGCCAATCTAAGATTGCGTGAGCAATTAGAAACGTCACTTAAAAAAATCAAAGCTCAAGTCTATTATGCCGAGCCTGCATTGTGTACTGATAATGGCGCCATGATTGCCTTTGCTGGATACCAACGTTTAAAAGCTGGGCAACATGATGGTTTGGCTGTGACGACGACACCAAGATGGCCAATGACTGAGTTACAACCGACCTAAAATACAATTCATCTTTCTATTGCTTGTTAGGCAGTGGGTAAATCTAGGTGGTTCTTATATTTACCCGACTATTCTTCTATTTAAAAAATTGAATCATTCATTTTATGCGTAGCGAACACGTACTGCCTACGCTATTGTATTTGAAGTATTGGATAAATTATTTTTTGATGAGCTAAAACTCATTGTGGAGTACAAAAGTTGAAAATTTCTTATATTTTTACATGTGGCCGATTAGAGTCTTTATTTAAGATTCTCTGTCTCACTCAACAAGGTGATAAAAAGGTCGAGTCAAAAGAAAAGGTCGTTGAACAATATAGAAAAGACATCGCTTTAGGACGTCCTTTTGAAGAAACTGAACTTTATCAAATCATTGAGCAAAGTGAAGAAAAGATTGTTATTAACCGCTTGAGTAATATTCTGCGTGAAAAACCTACTCAGCAGAAGGGTAGCTTTGATGCGGACGAATATAAGACCGGCGCATGGTCTGAGTTTAGTGATTATAAGCTGGCGGTTCGATTCTCAAATGCGAAAACCGAGTTAAGTGAAAAGCACTTTGCGAAAACGGGTGAATACATGACCAGTCGTGGTATTGCAAAATTGACAGGTTTTAATCCAAGCAATATTAAGAATATGCTGCATCATAAAAGAAGTGTGGTGAGAAAAATGCTCACAACCTTAGAGAAGTTAGCAAAAGAGTATTAATATTTAAGCTGTATGTTTGATGCAGAGAAAATTTATTTTCTGCATCAATTCTGAACTAATACAATTTCAAGACTTTTAATCTTTAAACGCATTTTGATTTTCGACATCAATATATTCAAGATAACCACGACCTTGAACTTTTTGGTTTTGATATTCACCCGTGAAATTGTATGCACTTGCATAACCGATTTCCTACGTTCTTTCCATACTGAAAAGCTAGGTTATGAAAAACAATCGCCTTTGCTAAGCGGAAGTAAGGGCAAAGCCAAAGCTTTTTAGGGCAATCTCCTTAAGCATTGTTAGACAATTTTTCAAGGTTTTGCGAGCCAATCCAGTGTTTAGAGAACTGGTAAGCTGCACGCCCTGAACGCTGCCCACGAGCTTGGCACCATTTCAAACTTTCAGCACGAACAATGTCGTTATATTCCAAATTTGCTTGAACAATATAATGCTCGACAATTTCTAAATACAGTTGTTGATCCATTGGATAGAAGGAAAGCCACATGCCAAAACGATCAGACAGTGAAATTTTTTCCTCAATCGCTTCCTGTGGATGTAACTCGGTATATTGAGGAACATCCACTTTACGCACAGGCGTATTTTCATGCATAAATTCAGGTAGTAAATGACGGCGGTTACTGGTTGCATAAATAATAAAATTACTTGAACCCGATTGAAGTGAACCATCCAAGACACTTTTTAAACTACGATAATTTTCATCTTCTGCGTTAAACGCAAGATCGTCACAATAAACAATAAATTTTTCAGGGCGATGTTCTATTAATTTTTGGATTTTAGGTAAATCAGAAAGATCATCTCGTTCAATTTCAATTAAACGCAAACCTTGTGCTGAATACTCTGTAAGCAAGGCGCGAACAATCGATGATTTCCCTGTACCACGTGAACCTGTGAGTAAAACATCATTGGCAGGTAAGCCATTGAGAAACTGTAAAGTATTTTGAATAATCTTGGCTTTCTGGCGTTCAATTCCTTTTAGATCTTCTAAATACAATTTTTTAGGTTGCTGAATTGCAACTAGTTGTTGATTTTCCCATCGAAAAGCAATCGCAGAAAAATCTGTTGGCTGTTTAGGTGCAGGGAGAACTTGTTGTAACTGTGTCAAAACACTAGATAAAGATTGAAGAATAGATTCGGGTAAATCAAGAATAGCCATAAACACAAACCAAACTCAGTGATTAATGATTAGGGATACTATCATTGCTATAGCTGAAATGAAGAAAATATCATTAAAAATATTGCAAATGGTCAATTTTACCCTTGATTGTTGGTGCTGCTTTTTGCATTGTATAAGTGCGAGATGATAAGAATATAATGAAAAAATAGGAATGCTAATGTTCAATAGAGCTCAAGAAAAAAGAAATACATATCAATTGCATAGAATCGATATGTTAAAAGAGAGCTTGCAACATGCGAGTTCTTATGCGGAATGGAAAGAAATTGCACTAAAACTGGACGAAGAAGCGGGGCATGAAGCATGGAAATATGACAATCAATCGCCCTACTTTGATGCAGAAATTTTGTCTAAACGATACAACTTATTAAAAAAATATCGAATGCAACATCGAACTTTAGATTTAATTTATGTTCTCCGTGAAGGCTTATCTTATGACTTCGCCAATATTGGTCATCCAATGTTATTTGCACAAACCTATATTGGTACGAAAAGAATTATCGAAAACTATGTTGAAGAAATGAGTGAATGTCTTCGCTATTTAGCTTCTAGTGAATGTATTACTTTTCAACTCAAAGAAAAAATTCAATTTTTTAAAGAATGTCAAAGAGCCTATGGACAACCTGCCCTTATGTTTTCTGGGGGTGCAACACTGGGTTTATTTCATACAGGTGTATGTAAGGCTTTGCTCGAACAAGATTTAATGCCTCGAGTCCTGTCTGGTTCAAGTGCAGGAGCGATCATGACGGGCATGTTGGGGGTATCCTCGGCTGATAAAATTCCAGAACTGCTCGAAGGCGAACATTTTTTTAGTGATGCTTTTCAATTCAGGAAAATTTCAGAGCTAATTCAAGGTCATGGTGGTATTGCTGATGTCATGTATTTGAAAAAATTCCTGATGCAAAATTTGGGTGATGTGACATTTGCAGAAGCCTATCAACAGTCAAAGCGACATATTAATATTGTAATTGCCCCGTATAACACAGCACAAAACCCACGGATTATGAATGCACTCACCGCGCCGAATGTTTTGGTGTGGAGTGCTATTTTAGCATCTTGTGCTGTACCTGTATTATTTCCGCCTGTGCACTTAACCAGTAAACGTTACGATGGTCAGCATACACCTTATTTGGCCAATACCAAGTGGGTGGATGGGAGTATGCGTAGTGATTTTCCACAAGAAAAAATGGCTCGTTTGTATAATATAAATTACACCATTGCCAGCCAAGTAAATCCGCATATCGTGCCATTTATGCAAAGTGATACTGAACGGTTTCGTCGCGATGTTCTAAACTGGCCTAAACGAATTATTCGGCATCAAGGCAAATCGCTTGCTCTGGAAGTTATGGATTTAACACGTAATTATATGGGCAGTTTTTTCCCGATTCGCCGTGTTTTAGATCATGGATATGGCATTTTAGGGCAGCGTTATTACGGCGATGTAAATATTATTGCGCGCTATGGTTTAAGACATTATAGCTATATGCTTAAAAATCCACGTCCGAAACTCTTTAAGGTTTTGCAGCAAGAGGGAGAGCGAGCGACATGGCCGAAGATTTCATCTATTGAAATTCATGCACGGATTGGAAAAACGATTGAGCATTGTTTAACATCACTGCGTAAGCAGCAAGAAAAGCAACAGAATGAGTTTTACTACGTTGATCTTTGATTCAAATATTCAACTGGATAATTTGAATTTAAGTACTAAACCTGAAAGCTATGCTTTTGGGCGGCGTTTATATCGTTGCCAAATTAAGCAACAACAATATTGGCTTAAATTTCATTTAATCAATAGCCATGAGGTTTTAGAGCAAGCGTTTGAGCGAGAACTAAATTTCTATCAACAAAACTCTCAAGTTAGACAGAATTTTTTATTGCCCCATCAAATTATACCACTTTCTCATATTAAAAATGACGATGATCTTCCTCAGTGTGGGGTAGGATTGCTTAGTGTTGCTACAAATGTATTTTTTAGCCCTATTCAGGTAACAGATAGCATCCAAGTTATCTGCCATAAAATTTTAACTGCGCTGCAAGCGATTGAAAGTATGCATCAATTAGGTTGGATTCATGGCGATTTTAAAGCAGAGCATTTTCGATTATATGAAAACTCATGCAGGCTCATTGATTTTGAACAAAGTTATCAATTACAGCCAATCCATAATTTAACCGCAACTCCTCATTATATGGCACCTGAGCTTTTTCATGGGAAGCCAAAAACAGTACAAACTGATTTATATGCTTTTGGCATCATTGTTTATGAGTGGTTATCCCAAAGCAAATTAATTGCAAAAAACTACCATGAATGGGCCATCTTACATTGCCAGAAATTGGAAATTGAATTACCTGATGAATTGCGGTGTTTTTTGCCGTTATTAACAGGCTTATTGCAGAAACATGTAAAACAGCGATTTAGCTCAGCGATAGAGGTAAAAAATTGTTTAAATGCGATTAATTTGCTGTAAAAATAAACATAAATGTTTGATTTGAATATTATATGTGCATTTGGTAGAGTTTTTTGTCAGAAAGACTTGTCATGGCGAATGTTTCTCACTAATATGCATACCCATCGGGGGCGTGGCGAAATTGGTAGACGCACTGGATTTAGGTTCCAGCGCCGCAAGGTGTAAGAGTTCGAGTCTC
>NZ_NHRP01000044.1:9556-19865 GCF_002165385.1 Acinetobacter sp. WCHA39 | reverse complement strand
TCATGGTAAACACCTGTGTTGCCCCTAACAGCGTTGAGGGATAGTCTAAGCGTTTACACAGTTTTATTTACAGTCTCTCGTCGAGACGTTTATTAAACCCTTTTGATATCTAAAAACGAGTGCCAGCCACTCGTTTTTTTCATCAAAACATAAGAGAATTTGCCTTTCTTAGAATTTTGCATACACTGAGCACGATTCAAATTGACTACAATTAAGATTATGCAAATAAGTTCATGGGTTCGTCTTGTTTTAGCCCTTATCGGTTCAATTCTGTTCTTAGATGGCGCTATTCTAATCGCCTTTAAAAAGATTCATATTGGAACAGTACTACCGCTACTACTTGGGCTATTTTTTTGTCTCTATGCTTATTTCTATTATCATATCGAACGTTTCTTCTTCTATCATTTTCGTCTGCATTCAATTTGGCGCTTCGGCTGGTTGTGCTTTTGGATTTGGGTCGTTAGCTTAGGCTATTTCTTTAATTACATTTCAGACAATAATACCAAAACTCAAAATATCCCTACGGTTAAAGCCATTATTGTGTTAGGCAGTGGCGTTGAAAATGGACAACCTTCTGCCACATTGGCGAAACGCTTAGACCGTGCTGCCCCTGTAGCTTTAGCACAACCTCATGCCAAATTAGTCATGACAGGTGGCATTGATTTTGGTGAAACTGATAGTGAAGCGATTGTCATGTCACGTTATGTACAGCAGCACTATCATATTCCTGCTTCACAGATCATCTTGGAAGATAAAAGCACGAGTACGGAGCTGAATCTTAGAAATAGCCAACACTTATTACAGACACAACAGATTGACATCCATCAACCGATCGCGATTGTAACCAGCGATTTCCACACATTACGCGCCGCCGCCATTGCAAAGAAACAAGGCTATCGTAATATCATTATGCTTGGCGCAACGACACCAGTGACCACACGCTATAATGCATGGTTAAGAGAATACTTTGCTTATGCCAGTGGTTGGCTTCTGAATGAATATTGATTAGGGTTGTCCCCCAATCAATTTATCTCATTTAATTGTGTAGACGAATATCTCTAGGCAAAGGTAACTTTAACTCAGCAAATACATCTGGTCGTTGTAAATAAATTTGGTAAAGGAAATTTTTTACATCCAATAAAAAAGTATCAGGTGAAACCAATAGATTGTTACCCTCTGGGGTAAGGTCTAAAGATAGAATCGTATTATTTTCTTTTAAAAAAGGAATCATCTTTTCAATGAAAACCCACAGTGATACTTCCTGAATCTCGTATTTAGCCCAATTATCTTTAATCAATAATTTTGCCAAACCTTTATTTTGCCAAATCGATAATGCGTGTTGACCAGATGGGGTTGAACATAAGGCCCACCCATCATGATAAAGCGCAATAACTTGCCTTTGTATAATAATATTTTGAATAAATTGACGATAAATATCTTTTGGTGAGGAACTAGAATTTGTTGTTTGTGATTTCGACGCAGCCTTGCGTTGATATGGATTTTTCATAAAATAGTTCAATATTAGAATCATTATTGACGCTAATAATAAAACAATTCTATATAAATTACAAGGATTTGAACTAGAAGAGAAATTATGGTGGGCGCTGACGGGATCGAACCGCCGACATTCTGCTTGTAAGGCAGACGCTCTACCAACTGAGCTAAGCGCCCTGAGTGAGAGTAAACTCGTATCAGAGATCAAGTATAAGTATACTTGTTAAAACAAACATTCTCAAAAAAGGTATTAAGAGAATGGCGCAGCGGACGGGGCTCGAACCCGCGACCCTCGGCGTGACAGGCCGATATTCTAACCAACTGAACTACCGCTGCACTGCTTACTTCTATTAAGAAGTATATGTCACTAATTATGGTGGGCGCTGACGGGATCGAACCGCCGACATTCTGCTTGTAAGGCAGACGCTCTACCAACTGAGCTAAGCGCCCTGAGCTAGGTAACAAATTTAAAGCAATGCTTTAAATATTGTTTAAGTATCAAAGAATATAAACTCTAATTTACTTAACTCTATCTATTCTTGCAATCTTAAAGTGGCGCAGCGGACGGGGCTCGAACCCGCGACCCTCGGCGTGACAGGCCGATATTCTAACCAACTGAACTACCGCTGCACAATAATTTTGCAATTATAGGGTAAAACGATATTAAAACTTAAGTGGCGCAGCGGACGGGGCTCGAACCCGCGACCCTCGGCGTGACAGGCCGATATTCTAACCAACTGAACTACCGCTGCACTTGAGTTTTAACGTAAAGGCTTGGTGGGCGCTGACGGGATCGAACCGCCGACATTCTGCTTGTAAGGCAGACGCTCTACCAACTGAGCTAAGCGCCCTTAACGTCTTCATCGTTTGTGAGGTGCATTATAGAGAATCTTTACAGCCTGTCAAACGCTTTTGCCATTCTTTTCTGAAAAAAGCGTACGAATGATTAAAAAATAAGTAATTCATTGAAAAAATCAAGATTTTCGTATTTTATTTAAGCACTTATTCATATTTTCATCATTCATTTTCTAAAGTATGTTCTGAAATATAAACCAGCGCCTGCTCAGAAATTAGCTCAAATAACTCAATAATCTCATCATTCTTCATCCGAATACAGCCATGTGACATCGGAATGCCCATCGGTTCTGTATCAGGCGTGCCATGAATATAGATATATCGTTTAAATGTATCGCAACCATTTCCATGATTGAATCCATCTTCTAAACCATCCAACCATAAAATTCGTGACAAAATCCAATCTCTTTGTGGAAATTGTTGTGCGAGTTGTTGGTTATACACTTCCCCTGTCGGCTGACGTGCAATAAAGACCGTATTTTTCTTTAGGTCTGCACCAATCTTTTGTGCGACTTGATGCCAACCTCTTGGCGTCTTACCGCTATTCTCTTGCTCACCAATACCATTCTTGCCAGAAGAGATCACATAAAATTTATTGTGCTTTGGCAAATGTAGAATTTGTTGTGCTAAATCTATGACGATGTCTGCCTGATCAAGGGTATAAGTCATTTTTATCTCAACAGATGATAGAACACAGATATTTCAACATACACCCAAAGCTTTTTCTTGTATTTTTCGGTAGTTTTGATTGTTGATTGATTTTAAATATAAAAAACAAAACAGCATAGTAAGATCAAACATGCTGTTTTAGATCAGCAAAAGTAGTGTTTTAATCAATTCTCAGCGCTAAGGATTGCTTTTCTTAACAACGTAACTCACGGCATATGGGTCATACTTGGTGCGAGGTCTTGCCATTAAGGAAAAGCTTTAAGTTTGTTTATCCTCGCCACTCGCAGCATAGCTGCTCGTCTTGCGCTCGGACAAAGCGTTGCTTTTCTTAACTCGCCACTCGCAGCATAGCTGCTCGTCTTGCGCTCGGACAAAGCGTTGCTTTGTTTATCCTCGCTCAGGCTCGGGTCTTAACCACAACCACACAGCAACAATAAACATAGTGAGATCTGTAAAAATTTTGACAATGAATGGTGCGTTGGTAAACAGCATTAAAATACCACTCATTAGCATCATAATACTGGCTATCCATTTTGCTTTACGCGGTACTGTCCCATGTTCACGCCAATTGCGTAAGGTCGGTCCATATTTAGGATGATTCAAGAGCCAAGCATCCATTTCAGGCCATCCTTTCGATGCAGCCCATGCTGCAAGGATTAAAAACACAGTAGTTGGCATGCCTGGTAAAATTGCTCCAATGATTCCTAAAACAATAAAAATCACAACTAAACTACGCCAGAACAATGTTTTCATTGAGTAATTAACCAACACATGTTTACAACCATGCTAGTATAAATTGTTTTTATTGCTCTTTCTTAAACTTAACTTATTATTTCCATGATTGAGTAACAGCATGTCGAGCCTAATGAGTACGACCCTTTTTTTTGAACCTTGGTTGCAGTTTAAGAATCCTATAGTACGTCACTTGGCTTTTTGCATCGCGAGTCCAAATATTTTAGCTCGAATCCCGCCAGATTTAGTGATAAAGCATACTTTTGAGCTCCATTCTGATCAAATCTGGCAAACTCATTATGAACGCTATGAAGAACGCTTAAAGCAACTTGATCAACATCCGCAAGCCCTCATTGATTTTCTTGCTCAACTCAAAAGTACTCGCCTTGGGCTACGATTCGAGAACTTACTTTGGTTTTGGTTATTAGATGATGAGTATCATCCCTATCAACTTTTAGGTCATAGCATTCAAAAAATTGCAGGAGCGATTACGCTAGGTGAACTAGATTTCCTTATTTTAAATCAAGACACACAAGAAATTGAACATTGGGAAGTTGCACTAAAATATTACCTAGGCGAAAGTAACTTAGCCTTAGCGCAATGGTATGGGCTAAATCGAGAAGACACATTACAAAGAAAATTGAAGCATTTCACTCAACGTCAATTTCAGTTTACGGATGCAAATCATCATCAGATTCAACGAAAATTTGCAGTTATGAAAGGGCAATTATATTTGCCAACTGATTTGAATCAGTTGGCACTCCCTAACTGGGTCAACTCGTCCCGACGTTTGGGATTATGGGGAACTAATATTCCCACAACAGATTACTATCGATTACAACGTCATGAATGGTTATGTCCTAATCAGCAAGCATCCTCAAAAAATGCAACATGGTGGACAAATGGTCTTTATTATCATGACACACCTAGTCCCTCTTTTTATATGTTTCGCCAACCCTCTTTATTATTCATTAGATCTTCTTCATCAGATTATTTTTTATAAAGTAACATTTTATAACACTTCTACTATCAAACCATTATGTTTATTTTCTGCATTTTTTCTTAGCCTCTAAGAACATCATAATTACATTTAAACGGAGAAGATGATGAAAAAAATCTTAGTTGCTTCAATCATGACTGCTTTTGTTTTAACTGGTTGTAATACATTTAAGGGTTTTGGGCAGGATGTATCTAAAGCAGGTGACAAAGTTACTCAAACTGCTGAAAAAACTCAGGATAAAATGTAATTTTAGTGAACACCCTTCGCAAAACCTTATCTAAACATAGATAAGGTTTATTTTTGCATACCTTTCTCAATCATATTCCCCTATTATATCGGTTCAGATTTCACCAGATTTAACCACATCTCGCATGAACCATTCCGATACTCTTGAACTTAGTTTACAGCTCCTACGCCAACCTTCTGTCACCCCTGTTGACCATGATTGTCAAAATATTATGGCCGAGCGTTTAGCAAAAATTGGCTTTAATATCGAAAACATGCGTTTTGAAGATGTTGATAACTTATGGGCACGCAGAGGCACTACAGCACCTGTTTTTTGTTTTGCAGGTCATACAGATGTCGTTCCTACAGGCCATTTAGATGCTTGGAATTCAGATCCATTTTTACCAAGTATTCGCGACGGTAAATTATATGGTCGTGGTTCAGCAGATATGAAAACAGCACTGGCTGCAATGGTGGTTGCATCTGAACGTTTTGTAGCGAAGCATCCGAACCATAAAGGTTCTATTGCATTTTTGATTACATCTGATGAAGAAGGTCCTTCAATCAACGGGACAGTGAAGGTCATTGAAACTTTAGAAGCACGTAACGAAAAAATGAACTGGTGCTTGGTAGGCGAACCATCGAGCACACATCAATTAGGTGATATCGTCAAAAATGGTCGTCGTGGCTCTTTGAATGCGATTTTGACTGTTCATGGCAAACAAGGACATGTGGCCTACCCTCATTTAGCAGAAAATCCTATTCATTCAGCATCGAAGGCTTTAACTGAACTGTGCGATACTGTTTGGGATAATGGCAATGAATATTTCCCTGCGACCTCTTTCCAAATTTCAAATATACAAGCTGGAACAGGTGCAACCAACGTAATCCCAGGCACACTAAAAGTTACTTTTAACTTTCGCTACTCAACTGAAGTGACAGCTGAAATTCTCAAACAACGCGTACTTGAGACTTTGGATAAATATAATTTAACTTATGATATTCAGTGGACACTATCAGGTTTACCTTTCCTCACCCCTGTTGGTGAATTAGTGAATGCTGCAAAAACAGCGATCAAAAATGTGACTGGTGTTGAAACTGTTCTATCGACAAGTGGAGGAACTTCAGATGGCCGCTTTATTGCACCTACGGGCGCTCAAGTTCTAGAATTAGGCGTATTAAATGCAACAATTCACCAAATCAATGAACATGTAAATGTCGATGATTTAGAGCCACTTGCTGAGATTTATGAGCAAATTTTAGTTGAATTACTTGCTTAACATACAAGTTGAGGCAATAAAAAAGGAACTCTTTTGAGTTCCTTTTTTATTTATAACCCTAGTTGGGTTTGAATATTTTGTAGATGAGGGACATAAAACTGTTTTTCCCCAATCTTGACATATTTAAATACGTTATTGTCATCAATGTCTTTTTCTTCATCTACAATTTCAGAAATACGTAAACGAATGGATTCAGGCATTTCATTACAAACCAAAGCAAATCGTTCTGAAACGTCATCACCTTCAACCACCAACGCTACCCCATTTTTATTTGCTGGATCATTTACAGCATAAATAGGAAGTTTGAGATCATGCCATTCAACATGATCAATATTGGTTTGTGTATCCATCGCTGATAACACGATATTCTGCGGTAGCAGCATTGGAACTTTTTCATGACATTTAATAATATAAGCGTCAATAAACCCTGTTGATACCGTAATTAAATGTTGTAACTCTTGTTGGTCAATTTGCCCCAAACCTGAGTTTGCGCTTTTTTTTACCATTAATTTTTACCTCATGAGCGCACTGTTAGTAAACTTTCAATATTTTCCAAGAGTGTTTCTTCTTGGAATGGTTTACCCATATATTGATTTACACCAAGTGATAAAGCACGTTCACGATGCTTTTCACCCGTACGTGATGTAATCATGATAATTGGTAAATCGCGATGTAGTTCATGATGTCGAACAAGGTTTGTCACTTCGAAACCATCCATACGCGGCATTTCAATATCAAGTAACATCAAGTCTGGCTTAATGGTTTCAAGCTGCTCAATCGCATCCACACCATCTTTCGCAGTCACAACATCATAACCTTGACGCTCTAATAGGCGCGAAGTTACCTTACGTACAGTTACCGAGTCATCGACGATCATAATCAAGCGACGTTCATCATAGCGCTGCTTGGTATAAGTTTCATCAGCCTGTTTACTACGTGCTGTAGACTGTGCTTGTCGAGCAATATTTTGACCATCTAAGATCAAACATACCTGACCATCACCCATAATCGTCGCACCAGCAATCACCCCGATACTTGAGAACTGTTGTCCAATAGGTTTTACAACAATTTGTCCACGAGAACCAATTAACTGATCAACAAGTAATGCTGTTGTTTGCCCCTGCGCACCTTTAACCAACAATACAGGCAATGAATGAACAACGCCATTTAAACGAGGAATCGGCTGCCCAGCAACAAACTCAGATAAATAACGTAAACGATAACTTTCTTGATCGATCTTGAAATAATCGTCTTTACTTTCAAAGTATTGTTCTAATGCCGCAGGTGAAATACGAACAATACGGTCAATTTGTGCAAGTGGGAAGGCAAACTGTTGATCGCCTGCTTTTACCATCAAGGCATCACTTACAGCTACTGTGGTCGGTACTCGAATGGTAAATGTTGTTCCTTTACCTAAAACAGAGTTAACGCTCACATGACCGCCAAGCGCTTTAATATCGCTCTGAACAACATCTAGACCAACACCACGCCCAGAAATTTGTGTAACTTGTGCAGCCGTACTAAAACCTGGATGGAAAATAAATTGCAGAATTTCTTCATGGTCAAGTTTCTGCTCTTTAGTCATTAAACCTGTTTGAATCGCTTTATCTTTAATGCGATTCACATCGATACCTTTACCATCGTCACTAAATGTCACAACAATATCAGTACCCTGACGACCAATATCTAAAGCGATATGTCCAGTTTCTGGTTTCTTCGCTTGTAAACGTTGCTCTCTGTCTTCAATACCGTGGTCAATCGCGTTACGCAACATATGTTCAAATGGCGCAACCAATTTTTCCAAAATACTACGGTCTAATTCACCCTCAGTATTGTTAACAATTAATTCTGTTGGTCGGTTTAAAGTCGATGCTGTTTGACGAACAATACGTTGTAAACGTGGTAATAATCGAGAGAAAGGTACCAATCGGGTACGCATCAAACTTTCTTGAATTTCTGCTTGAATACGAGATTGTTGTAATAACAAACCTTCCGTATCACGGATCTTCTCAGAAAGTGTGGTCTTAAAGTCAACCAAGTCCGACGCGGATTCCGCAAGAGATTTTGACAACTGATTTAAAGATGAATATTGGTCCATCTCTAATGGGTCAAAATCTGCATAGCGAGAGTTCTCACCACCATGACGTGCGATAATTTGACTTTCTAACTCACCTTCCATTCGGCGTAACTGATCTGCCAAACGTTTGATCGCAAGCTCCATCTCCGTTAATGTACCGCCCAATTGACCAAGGTCCATTTCGATACGCGAACGGTTAATCGCATTCTCACCTGACAAGTCAATCATTTTCTCAATGACGTCAGCAGAGACACGTATCATCTCATTATTTTGTTCAATACGTTCGGTCGTTTCCCACTCACCTAACATTGATGGAGGTTCTGTACCATCACCTTGAACAAACTCCATTGTATATTCTGGAGTGAAAATATCTTTAGCTGAGAGCTTTTGTGGAAGTTGTGCTGAAACATCAACAAACTCCATATTCTCTAAACTTTGTTTTAAGCCGTCAAAGTTTGCATACTGACGTTTGGAAATCGCATCACTCAACCAAGCCAGTGCTGTATTGAGAAGATTATCGTAAACATTTGAATTGAAATGATGTACACCAAACTGTTCAAATGCATTCTCGAGATGATAAGCAACAATCGCAATTGCATCTAACTCAGCCATACGTGCACCACCTTTTAAACTGTGGGCATTACGTTGTAACTGTAAGAGCAAACTACGATTACCACGTTGATCAAACCATTGTCTTAATAGACCTTTGGCTTGTTCAAGTAGTTCTTCAGCTTCTTCTAAGAATGTTTGCTCAACAAGAGAACGAACATCATCATCTAGCGCAACTTCATGAACAATTTCAGCATTTGAAATATCTTCTAGAACTTCTTGAGCTTCGACCAATGAGAATTCATCAATTGATAAGTCCGTGAGATCATCCGTTTCGATCACAGTGGCAACATGATTTTCGGCTACAGGCTCAAAAGTAATAGGTGATGACGAAGTAAAATCAATAGATTGATCTGCTTGCTGAAGCAACTGAAGTACGTGTGTAGCTGGATAATCGACTTGTTTATCACGAATAGTTTGAATTCGATCTGCAATATCATCTTGTACTGCACGAATGACTGCGATTAATTGTGGGTTCGGTTGTAACTGCTGATTGATTAATTTCTCATAAATTGTTTCCAATTCATGTGCAATTAAACCAATATGACCTGCTTGAATCATATTTGAACCACCTTTTAAGGTGTGCAAATATCTCATCAAGTTTTTCAATGCACCTACATTTTGTTGATCAGCTGTCCATGTATTTAGATCAGCATCAATACCAACCAATAACTCATCAGCTTCTTCAAGGAAGATATCTAACAAGTCTGGATCAAAGTCACGATTTGAATCACTTGATTGCAAGCTTTGTTTATCTAAAGCGAATTGTGCAGCTAAATCACTCACATCAACAGCATGATGTGTTTCAGTTCTTAACCTATTTACAGAAAGAGTCGAATCAACCGTGGTTTCCACTGTGGCTGTATTCAAACTATCCAATTCTTTAACGTCATCAACAGGAATAACCGCTGATGCAACACTTGCTGAATCTTGATTTGCTAATACATTCAACGCATGTGTAGCTGGATAATCGACTTGTTTATCACGAATAGTTTGAATTCGATCTGCAATATCATCTTGTACTGCACGAATGACTGCGATTAATTGTGGGTTCGGTTGTAACTGCTGATTGATTAATTTCTCATAAATTGTTTCCAATTCATGTGCAATTAAACCAATATGACCTGCTTGAATCATATTTGAACCACCTTTTAAGGTGTGCAAATATCTCATCAAGTTTTTCAATGCACCTACATTTTGTTGATCAGCTGTCCATGTATTTAGATCAGCATCAATACCAACCAATAACTCATCAGCTTCTTCAAGGAAGATATCTAACAAGTCTGGATCAAAGTCACGATTTGAATCACTTGATTGCAAGCTTTGTTTATCTAAAGCGAATTGTGCAGCTAAATCACTCACATCAAC
>NZ_NHRP01000044.1:0-9457 GCF_002165385.1 Acinetobacter sp. WCHA39 | reverse complement strand
AAAGTCACGATTTGAATCACTTGATTGCAAGCTTTGTTTATCTAAAGCGAATTGTGCAGCTAAATCACTCACATCAACTTTATTACTAGACGGCTCAAATTCAGCAATAGATGCTTCAACCAAACCTGCTTTTTGCTCAGTTACAGGCGCTTCCAAGAACTCAATATTTTGCTGTGTAAATGAACTCAATTCATTTAATATAAGTTCATGTGCCTTTGTCAAAGTCACACGCTGCCCTGCAGCCAAGGTATCAAACAATTGAATGAACTGTTGATGTACCTGATAATACAGCTCAAAAGCATAATCAAGATTCAGTAAATCTGGCTTAAATAACAGATCTTGATAACTAGAACGTAACAAACTTGTATATTGATACATACCAATCGTCGCATGATGATGGGTATGTTCTAATAAAGTTTCAGTTTGCTGACTTAACAGTTGAATATATTGAGGAAATTCAGTACGTGCACGCTTCTCAAAATCAAACTCAACGTCAAGAAGGTCATTGATATTCAATTCTAGTAATTGTGAAACTAAACCCTGTGGACGTAAAGATTCGCCTTGTTTTTCTTCTAATTGGAAATCGTAGCTATCCCATGCAACATTAAAAGTATTATAAATTTCTTCAAATTTCTGTTGCGAACCTTGGTGTTTCAACGTGTGCAAATAGTCACGAACAAACTGTGCATAGTGCGTCAAAAGTGCCGTTTCATCAGAACTTGAATCAAGCTCTTCTTGCAATAATGTTTTGAATAAATTCTCAACTTTCGAACTTGCTTCAAACACATGCTCAACATGCGCCATAGCAGAACTGCCACGTAGAGTATGAAGCGCTCGAATTAGCGTATTATAATTATCATTTGTCGGACGATCATTTAGTAAAAATTGATCGATCGTAGTCAAATGATCTTCTGCTTCTTCCAAGAAAATCGATAATGTTTCTTTGATTAACGCTTCATCATCTAGCGGATGACCTATAAATACAGATTCTGAATCTGCGACATCAACAGTCTTCTCTTCTACGACAGTATCCACATTTACGGATATCAATTCGAGACCAGTTTCAGCGTTATCATTCAGCATATTCGATAATTGTAATAACTCAGCTAGCGCTGGTTCTATACTAAGTTGCTGCTGTAGTTGCTGACCTAATAAAACCAAAGGTTTTAAATCTATCTGATGTTTTTGAACCAATTTAAAATCATGTACAAGTTTAAAGCGGTAGATATTAAAAACCGCTTTTACATAATGTTGAATATCTGAATTCAACAATACTGTCCCTGCAAGTACTCGATTTAAAGTATCTTCAACCGTCCACGCCAATTCACCTGAAGATTTGGCGCCAACCATCCTTCCAGAACCTTTTAAGGTATGGAAATGTCGGCGAATATCTGTAAGCACATCTTGTTGATTTGGCTGTTCAATCCATTGACAGATTAATGGCTCTAATTCAACAAAGATTTCATCTAATTCTTCAATAAAAATTTCAAGAATTTCTGCATCTTGCTCAAGATAACTATCTTCAGGAAGCGTCATCGTTTCAACTAACGTTTTTAATATTTCTTTCATAGCGGCTTCTTTCGTTTTTATCCACTAATTGTGGCTAAAAATTACGTGTATCTATCACACAAGATGTAGCTCCATGTTAGTCATCATCTTGTAGAGATATTCTACATCTCTTCAAAAAAGGGAAAGGACAGATATGCTCTGCCTCCCCTTTGCTGCTTATTCAGGTAGCTTAAAGTCAGTTACAGATTCACGTAATGATTCAGCCATATTTGCCAATTCAGAAACCGAACGAGCTGTATCAAACGTTGCTGTCGTCGTTTGTGACGTAATTTCTTGTACAACATTCATCGTTGTTGCAATGTGACTTGCTGATGCAGACTGAAGTTTTGCTGCATCAGAAATGCTCGCAATTAATTTAGCCAAATCACCAGATACCGTTTGAATCTCATCAAGTGCAATACCCGCATCTTTTGCCAAGTTCGCACCACGAACAACTTCTGACGTCGTTTGTTCCATTGAAATAACGGCTTCGTTCGTATCTGTTTGAATGGTTTTTACTAAGCTTTCAATCTGTTTCGTTGCTGATGCAGAACGTTCTGCAAGACGTTGTACTTCGTCGGCTACGACTGCGAAACCACGACCTGCTTCACCAGCCATAGATGCTTGAATCGCTGCATTTAATGCCAAGATGTTGGTTTGGTCAGCAATATCGTTAATTAGCGATACGATGTTACCAATCTCTTGAGACGATTCACCCAAACGCTTAATACGCTTTGAAGTTTCTTGAATTTGTTCACGAATGTGATCCATACCTTCGATCGAGCGGTTTACAACTTCTGCCCCATTCGATGCAATTTGTACAGATCGTTGTGCTACTTCAGCAGACTCGGATGCATTCGAAGATACTTGGTCAATCGACAATGCCATTTCGTTCATCGCTGCTGATGCACCTGCAATTTCTTGTGCCTGATGTTCAGAAGCTTCTGCTAATTGGTTGGTAATATCTTGAGTATCTTGAGTATAACGAGCAACTTCTTGAGATGTTTCAGTGATTCGAGATACAAGGTCACGTAATTGATCGATTGCGAAGTTAATCGAGTCGGCAATCGCACCAGTAAAATCTTCTGATACTGTTGCATATGAACGTAAATCACCATCTGCTAAGTCGGCAATTTCATCTAGTAAACGTAAAATTGCATTTTGGTTACGGTCATATTCATCTTGTAGACGAGTTACACGCTCTTTATCTGTATTACTACGTAGAGTAAGTAATTGTAGTGCAGAGAAAATCAATAGACCTAACGCACCAATTAATACAACACCTGCAATAACGTTACTCCAACCACCCTCTGCTTTGTTAGATAAATCGTTTAATGACGTTAATAACGCATCAGATTGAGAAAAGATTTGCGAAGATGCTTGGCGTACGCGAACAATTTGGTTTGCGTTTTGTAATACTGTTGCTGCAGCTGATTTCAACACTGCATCATAATCAGATTTAATACTATCTACAGACTCACGTAAATCAGGAGATGCAATACGATCTACACCAAGTTCTGTACTACCATTTAATTGTGCATTTAAATAAACACCAAAGGTATCAATATCCGCACCAAAGTCATTCGCAGACACATTTGAATTATCGGTACCGACTAAAACAGAGTTAATCGAACGTAAAATACGTTCAGCAATAAACACTTGGTTTTTCGTGATAATTACCTGACTACTTGGCATATTTTCACGAACCATCTGATCAACCATCAAGTTATATTCAGCCTGAATTTCAGGAATCGTTTCACTGATCGAGATATTTGTATCGTATAATTGATTGATGACTTTTTGTTGTGAAGCAATTAACTCAATATTCTTAGAAACACTCGTCCAAAGTTCATTTGCTTTTTTATACTCTTCTGAACCAGTACCATAAACACTTTCAACCGTCTCTAAATTCTCAGCAAAACGCTTTTTAGATTCAACTAAACTTTTCATTGCTTCAGGTGTACCAGATGCCGTTGCCTCAGTTGCCTGACGAGAAATCATCTGAGATAACAAGCGTAACTCACCTAAACTACGAGTTAACTGGTTATGACGAGGCACACTCACGAATAAATAAATTAAGAGGATAACTGCAAGAGCTAAAGCACCAATCGCACGGTATAGAATTGGTTTCGACTTTTCAGTTTCACCAAATAAGCGAGAAAACTGATCAATTTGCGTTCGAGCATTCTCTAAAAATGCACCACCACTCTTAAGACCAGTACTATCATCACTACTACCATTTTTCTTTTTAAGTTTAAAGCCCATGTCAGCTTCTCCCCTGAATACGCGTTTATTTTCCGTAGCGTATCAAATTAGTTTATAAATTTTATTGATGCATTCATATATTGAGGATTTTGCAACAACCGACTCAGTAAAAACACATGCCATTGCTGATTATGTTGATGGAAGTATCCCTGACAATAATCTTTCAATTTATCATCTAGATCAGCACTTTGTGAAAAGAAACTCTTTTTATTAAAGTGCTGAATCCCAAGAACTTGGTCGACAACCAAACCCACATAATGGTCTTGATGGCTAATGCATATTACTTTTTGTGTTGGTGAAAACTGACTCCGTTGTCCTGAAATAAAATGTGTTAAATCAGAAACTGAAAGCAATCGACCACGAATATTTGCCAAACCACGTACCCATGCCTGAGTATTAGGAACAGGGGTATATTTTGGAGGATAAATCACCTCCGAAATCTCCCCTAATGGTGCAACGAAATATTGCCCTAACATCTCAAATGCGATACCAGACCAACGGCTGACTTCATTTTGAGTTGAAGCATATTGTTTGTTGCCTCGCTTGGATAAGCGAAGCAATTCGATAAATCCATTTGCTGCCATACCCTATCCCGTATTGAGTAATGAAAAGGCTCGTACGAATTAACTTAATAATTGTTTAATCACATCAATGAGCTGTTGCTCATCAATCGGCTTGGTCAAATAATCACAAGCACCTTGACGCTTACCCCAAACACGATCTGTTGCCTGATCTTTGGTACTTACGATCACAACAGGAATATGCTGCGTGTCTTTACCTTTGCTAATTTGGCGTGTCGCTTGGAAACCATTCATTCCTGGCATTACAACATCCATTAATACGAGATCTGGTAGTTCTGCTTGCGCCATTGTGACACCGTCAGCGCCATTGGTTGCTTCTAAAACTTCATAACCGTGTTTAGTCAAAATTTCTCTAAAACGAAATGTTTCAGTAGGTGAATCATCTACAATAAGTATACGAGCCATTTTTTCCTCAATTTAAATTTTATGCGCTAACGTGATTACGAATCGCATTTAACAGCTCATCTTTACTAAATGGCTTAGTTAAATATTCATCAGAACCCACAACACGCCCTTTAGCCTGATCAAACAAACCGTCTTTGCTTGACAACATAATCACTGGGATATTTTGGTAATTTAAAGAATTTTTAATCAGTGCACAGGTTTGATAACCATCTAAACGAGGCATCATGATATCGACGAACACGATATCAGGATTTGCTTCTGCAATTTTTGATAATGCTTCAAAACCATCAACAGCGGTGATCACCTCACAACCTTCTCGTTGTAAAAGCGTTTCAGCTGTACGACGAATCGTTTTTGAATCATCAATCACCATTACTTTCAAATTTTGAAATTTATCTTCCATTTAATTGTCCTGCCCCATTCACTCAATACAAATTATGGTTGGTTTAATTTGTTTTATACACATCAGTTGATATTTTTAACATATCTTTACTTGCATTATCAATGAAGTTTTTTGAACCAACCTATCAGTTTTCAACAACAATAACAAATTTCTCACACTTTTCGTCAAATTCCTAAATTTTTTGTATACTCACTATTTTTAATTATCTAAATAGCTACTAATATACAACTGATTATTATTTAAAAATAAGTGATTTAGTTAACTTTTTCCGGGGAATGTAATGACTGGTTCGTTAAAGTGCGGTTTCGGCATTAGCCACTTTACAACGATTGCTCGTAATTACATTTGCGCGTTTTTTTTATTGATTTTTTGCAGTTCAAGTTTTGCAGCCACAGAGCAACCCAGAGCTGTATGGTATCGTTATTATGATAAAAATGGTGTTGCTAATGTGAGTACATCAGTTACGCCCGAACATATTCGTTATGGTTATGAAGCACTTGATCGTAATATGCAAGTGATCAAACGCAACCGTGCTTATAACGCAACAGTAGATGTACAACAATCTTCTCGTCGCGAATCTATTGCACGTCAACGCGAACAAGATATGAGATTAAAGCGTGCTTATGGAAATACAAAAATAGCGGCAACAAAAAGAGATCAAATTTTGGCTAGTTTAAAAAAGCAACTTAATTATCAACAACAACAATTACAACAGCTTCAACAAGACAAAATTGGATTTAAGCGACAAGAGATGGAATATCATCGTAAGGGAGAAACGCCCCCCGCTCAACTCAAAAATAATTTAGACAATAATGCCAAGAATATTGAAAATGTAAAAAGAACAGTAGAAAGTTTACGTAATGCATATCATAAAACTGAAACAGATTATGCTGATATTATTAACCGTTTAAAAAATATTGAACAAGAAACACAATAGACTTAGAATTTTTCTGGCATGGTCTCTCAAAAATATTAATTCTAACTTTTCATAGTTTTAATTCATTCAGCTTGCTTTAGATTACACGAAATTCAATGATTCATGTCATAATGCCAATTGCTTAAAACCGAGTAGATAATTTTGCTCGTTTGAGTATTTCTAAATAACACTTAACTTTAGGACAGTTTCCATGCGCGCAAGCCGCTTTTTATTTGCAACGTTAAGAGAAACCCCAAATGATGCTGAAGTCATTTCGCACCAGCTCATGTTACGTGCGGGGATGATTCGTAAATTAGCTTCTGGTTTATACTCTTGGTTGCCCATGGGAACACGTGTTTTAAAGAAAGTAGATGCGATTGTTCGCGAAGAAATGAACCGTTCAGGCGCATTAGAAGTATTTATGCCTGTCACTCAACCTGCTGCGCTTTGGGAAGAATCTGGTCGTTTTGAACAATACGGTCCAGAATTACTTCGTTTCAAAGATCGTCATGATAATCCATTCGTGCTTGGTCCTACTCATGAAGAGGTCATTACAGATTTGGCACGTAATGAGCTGAAAAGTTATAAGCAATTACCAGTAAATTTCTATCAAATCCAAACTAAATTCCGTGATGAAATTCGTCCACGTTTCGGTGTGATGCGATCTCGTGAATTTATTATGAAAGATGCTTATTCTTTCCATGCAACTCAAGCATCGCTACAAGAAACCTATGATGTCATGTATGACACCTATAGCCGTATTTTTACACGTCTAGGTCTCGATTTCCGTCCAGTACAGGCAGACACAGGTTCTATCGGTGGCTCTGCATCACATGAATTCCATGTACTTGCTGCAAGTGGCGAAGATGATATCGCATTTTCTACTGAATCTGATTACGCCGCTAACGTTGAAATGGCAGAAGCATTGTTAGTCGGTGAGCGTGCTGCACCAGCTCAAACAATGACCTTAGTCGATACACCAAATCAGAAAACAATTGCCGATGTTTGCCAATTTTTAAACAGTGATGCAAAACAATCTGTAAAAGCTTTACTTGTACAAGGTCAAACAGATGAAAATGGCAATACACCCGTTGTTGCTCTATTCTTACGTGGCGACCACGAATTGAATGATATTAAAGCTGAAAAGCATCCTTTAATTGCTGCACCTTTGGCATTTGCAACTGAAGCACAATTAGAACAACATGGTTTAACAGCAGGTTTCTGCGGTCCACAAGGTTTAGTTGAAAAAGGCTTAACCGTGATTGTGGATCGTGCTGCATCCGTATTATCTGACTTTGTTGCGGGTGCAAATGAAGTCGATAAACATGCAACTGGCGTAAACTGGGATCGTGACGCAAAATTCACCGAAGTTTATGATTTACGTAATGTTGTTGAAGGCGACCCTTCTCCAGATGGTAAAGGTACACTTCAAATCAAACGTGGTATTGAAGTCGGTCATATCTTCCAACTCGGCACAAAATACTCAGAAGCTTTAGGGTGTAAAGTACTTGGTGAAGATGGCAAACCATTCACTGTTACAATGGGATGTTATGGAATAGGTGTAACACGTGTGGTTGCAGCGGCAATTGAACAAAACTTTGATGACAAAGGAATTATTTGGCCTCAAGCGATTGCTCCATTCGACATTGCGATTGTGCCAATGAATGCGCATAAATCACCTCGTACCCTTGAAGCAGCTGAAGCGCTTTATGCTGAATTGCAAGCTCAAGGCTATGATGTATTGCTTGATGATCGTAATGAACGCCCTGGTGTGAAATTCTCTGATCTTGAATTAATGGGTATTCCTCATCGTATTGTTATTGGTGAGAAAGGTCTTGATGCAGGAACTTTTGAGTACAAAGGTCGTCGCGATCTTGAAGCAAGTAATTTAGGTAAAGAAGAACTCTTAGCTAAACTTATAGGCTAATCTTCATCCTAGCAATAAAAAAGCCGTTTAATAATAAACGGCTTTTTTATTGAAAACTGTTGTTTTGATTGTTATAGCTTTATTTATAGATTATTTTTTATACCAATAAAAAATGATTTATTGTTCACTTTTGGTAAGTTTTTGAATAGCAAAGGGGCACTGACATGCCCCCTTAAATGATTTGGATTAGATCTTTTTTACAAATTCAGATTTCAATTTCATTGCACCAATCCCATCGATTTTACAATCAATATTATGTCCATCATTCGCATCGATTAATAAACGAATACTTTTCACTTTCGTCCCGACTTTAACTACAGATGATGACCCTTTGATTTTTAAATCCTTTATGACAGTGACGCTATCACCATCAACTAAAATATTACCGTTGGCATCTTTAATAATCTCTTGTTGTTCTGAAGCAGATGCCTCCCCTTCTTTCCATTCATGTGAACATTCAGGGCAAATCAATAAGTCGCCATCTTGGTAAGTATATTCTGATTGGCATTTTGGGCAGTGTGGAAAAGACATAAAAACATCTCAAAAGCACTATTATGATCGATAGACGCATTTTTTCAAAATTTAAGCTTGAATCGCTTGTCCAATTAAATAATTTTTAAGTACTAGGGCATGACTAAGCTTAAGATCTTTAGCTGCGTAAATGAGCGTTACTTGCTGTTGCTGTAGCATGTCTTTAAGCTGATTTACATAAGGGTTTTCTTTAAGCTATTTATAATACCTTTCCTGAAAACTCAGCCAATGTTCAACCTTATGACAAAACGCTTTTCTCAATTCAGTTGAGGGTGCAATATCTTTAAGCCATAAATCTAAATGTGCCTGCTATTTCGATATTCCCCTTGGCCATAACCGATCTACGAGTACACGCTGTCCATCCGTCGGCTCAACAAGATCAATAAATACGTTTAATTTCAATTCTCACATCAGCCTCCCCCATATCTCACAAATTTTTCAGCTTTCCATTGAAATATTAACAACTTGCCCTTTTGAATCAAAACTAACGCAGATAACGTAATTTGTGATCTCATCTGGTAAGGTGAAATCTAAAATTTCATAACTTTCCAGATCCCCCTCATCCCAACGTGAATCTAATACCAGTAACTCTAAAATTTGTAATAAATTAGGTTTTGATGTGTCAAAGTATTTTTCCCAATATTCAGGTTCAACTTCTTCAAGATGATGTTGAATAAATAACTCCACACTATCTTCTGCTTGTTGATTTTCTAAAGCTTCGCGCATGGCAACACGAGCCAATTGTTCTCTGTGTTCAAGAATTTGTTCAGACATAATATTCCCCAATATGATTAAATATAAAAAATTTCTCTGTACACGACAAAAAAAGATAACTCATTGAAATAATGGCATAATACTTGTTTTCTGACGACGAATATGAT
>NZ_NHRP01000043.1:0-19898 GCF_002165385.1 Acinetobacter sp. WCHA39 | reverse complement strand
TTGAATGATTTCTTCTTGGTCTACGTGCCATAAAATACTCCATATATTGATGTTTATAACATCATTTGAGGAGCAGAATATCACTTATAGCAGTTGTTCAAATTTCCGGATCCATCTCTGTTAATTTCTTATCCGCGATTCAGATTAATTAAGGTATAAGAAAAATACCTCTATCATTCGATTGATTCCTTTATATAAATAATAAAGTAAATATATGTTTTCGATGAAGCTTTATAAAATTCAGTATTAGACCTGTAGGGAAAACTTATCAAACTAAGTATTGGCTAGTCTTTTTCTTCGAAAAACTTATCAAACGAAGTATTAAGTTAATCTTTTTCTTCAACTTCTTCCTTAAACTCAAACAAATCATTCATCGTACAGTTAAAGTACTTACACAACTTATCGGCGACTGGTAATTCAATACGTACAGCACGGTCATAATACATACTTGTGAGCGTGTTGCGATTGATACCTGTTGCATGCACCACTTCACTTAATTTTAAAATTTTTCTATCGCCCATGAGGCTAGATAACTTACAAGTAATCATATTTAAATTAATTTACAAAAAATAACTTGCTGTGGGTTATTTGAAGTTGTTGACTGAGTAATACTTTGCTAAAATTAACCTACAGCAGGTTATTACAACTTATAGAAAGTATATTTTATCCATTTCAACTAAATTATAACTTTTTAAATATAAGGATTGAACCTGCATTAGATTATTTTGTGGAGATGACCGCCGTGTTACCAAATGAGTTATTGATCAGCCAGCAAGCTCGTGACTTAGGAAATCAATTAATTAAAGAAATGAACATCAATAGAAGTTATGGAATGGCTAATTTTCTTGGAGTAAATACTTGCTATGATAATCATCAGGCTGTACTTATTTGGACATTTCAACTGCTTGAAAGGGAACCTGCCTTAAATGAATTAGCAGAAATTAAAAAATATTTTCTTTTAATCTTTCCAGATAGTGTTTATCAATTAGCCTAAGTTGTTTTTAAAATTAATTTATTAAATAAAAAGCACTAAATCAAAGAAAGCTTTATTTAAAAATACCTATTAATTCAAAAACATACCATTTACTGAATATATGAAGCATAGGTTCCTGCTCTATCACTCACTCGTACTAAAATTACATCGCTCTTTTTACTGATACTAAACAATTTATGTCCACGCCACGTTCTGCGGCTTCGAGGGCTAGTTTTTGTTGAACCACTGAGAACAAGGACAACAAACTGCCTACTATATTTTCCCGGAGAGTGGTGTAGGAACTTTTTCATTATTGCTAATCATATCAGCGACAACATCAGCAACGAGCTCCTCTATTCCTGAGAATGCTTTAGACTGATCCGCATCAAGCCAAGACAATGATGGAAACTCAGCACACAACCCAACATACTCATTATATTCTGCTGACCATGTAACACGGCAAGTATATTGTTTACTATCCATTTGAAACCCCATAATGTTTTAAGTCTATGTATAAAAGTACGATTTTCACTTAGCAGTACTTAAATAATCACCCCACCACTGCATCATTTCAGTCCGCTGGGCTAAATAGTCAGCGTGATTATAGCTGGCACGGGTACGGTTCTTATCAATATGTGAAAGTTGTGCCTCAATCCAGTTATCCTGGAACAAACCTGAGTCATTCAAAATGGTACTAAAAGTGGAACGTAGTCCATGAGAGGATAATTGATGTTTTCCATAGCCCATCTTACGTATAGCCATATTTAATGTATTAAAATGAATCGGTTGATTATGTTTCCGTGGGCTAGCAAAAATGTACTTTTCACCGTATGACCATTGCATGACGTCTTTTAAAATATCTAAAGCCTGATCTGAAAGTGGAACTAAGAAGTCGGGAATCTCATGGCCTAATATGACTTTTCGTCGAAACTGTTTAATATGCAAGGCAGGTATTTTCCAGATTTTTTCATTTAAATCAAAATGATGAGGCTCAGCCAATAACAATTCAGCCCCTCGCACGCCAGTATGTAATTTGAACAGCAGTGCTTTTTTAATAATCGGATGGGCATCCAATTTTAATAAATTTTTCTTAAAATCTGATATATCCTCCGCTTTCAAATACGGATAATTCTTCTTGATTTTACTGTTAATGGCGATTTTATTTAAACCATGCGCGATGTTGAATTCACAATAACCCATCGCTACAGCGTAGTCATAAATTTGGTTCAAATAACTACAAGCTTTCTTGACAGGTTCTTTTACTTGGCGTCCCTCTATTTTTTTGATTACTGAAACCAGGTCATAACGCTTGATGTTTTGAAAAGGTAAATCCTGAAGGTCTGGATAAATATCTTGCTGTAAACATCTTTCTGCTAACTGTAGTACACCGCAGCGGGGTGAATCATTAAATGCATTTTTCAGTTTGAACTGCAGCCACTCCTCCCCTACCTTACGAAAGGTGATGACATTAGAGACAGTATCATGCTCAAAACAATAATTATTGTCTTTAAAGTCATCTTTGACTTGTCGTGCCTTTTTCAGCGATAAATCAGGATAAAGCCCCAACTGAATGCGGCGACGTTTTTTTGTTTGTGGATCTGTATAGCGATAGCACCAAGATTTTCTTCCAGTCGGCTCAATCTTCAGGCTAAGTCCATCTTCATCGGATAAAAAACAAGTTTTTTCCTTGCAATGAGCTTGGCGAACTTTAATTTCAGTAAGACTCATGAAATTTAAATGAAACCTATCAGCGGATTGACGAGATCCATTATATCAAAATAGAAGAAAATATATATGATGCGTATGTTACGCATCATATATATTTGTAATATATTGTTTTATATGTTTATTATTGAAAATATTTTAGTTTTAGTAACCATCATGAGTACCACCTCTAATTTAATTTCCCAACAACTTACTTATCTGTGATCAATGTTAAATAAGTCTTATACTGATCCTAGCCCAGCCCATATGGACAATGCTTACTTCTAAAGATAACGTAACGTTAACTTTATAGATGTAAAAATGGCTAAAGGCTTTAGTCCAGAATTTAAAAAGCAAGCAATTGATTATGCACTTTCAACCTCACACAAGTCTGTAGCTGCAATCGCCCTGAAATTAGGTGTCTAGGATCATAGGAAGGGTTTGAACAATTAAAAAAAGCACCCAACGGCGCTTTTTTCTTTCAGATTTTTGCATGAATTTAATCATTAAATCCTAAGTATTTTGGCAATTCATTTTTGAAAAACCAACGTGAGCGACTAGCACCCACATCACGATACTTAATATTATGAATAGATTTGCAATGGATACACTCAAATTGCTTCCATTCCGTACCGCCACTTAGATCGTCAACCCAATCTTCTTTTACTATTGTATTCCAGCCTAACGGCATACTATCTATAGATAAAACAGTACATTTTTCACAATTATTGTTCATACAATCTTCTATAAGTAATTTCAAAAAAAAATTCTAAAATTGTGAAACGACATCAATGAAAATAAACTCTCTAGAATGTTTAGTTGGCATTCCTACGAATGTAAATTCAACATTCCTTTCTACATCATTTCTTCGTGTTTCCGCATGAACAGAAGAAACATGACTGACATCAAAGAATCGTACCATGTTGTTTAGGCCAATGATCTCATCATCCTCATTGGCAATTAAAACCTCTAATTCAGGATCAAACTTTTCTAATTTTTCAATTAAATCTTTAACTTTCATTCCTAACCTACTTATATATAACAGTATATTCTTTTTTATCCAATGGATGGACTATAGTCTTTTTCCCCCACTCAAATCTTTGAGGAGTCGGAAAATCTATAAACCTTATAAGATCATAAGTCCAATAATCTTTGCTTTTTTCAATTGCTTGCTCTGGCGTATATTTCGAAAAAAAATGGATTTCGATTATATTTCCTTCAAGATCTCTAGCATGCAATAAACATGAATAATTAGGTATGAATCCTTCAAACATGTTAATACTCAACCTATAAATTATTTAAAAAAAATTGCAGAATATAGCTTGCGAGAAAAAGGTATTTTCACAGATTTTTTTTGTTGAGAAATACATAACAAGAAAGAAAATAGCACCTGCAATCATCAGGAATATGCCTGTAAATTTCCAATTTACGACATCCTGATTCCCACAACGGCCACAGTAATAATAATAACCTTTGATACGCCCACCACATTCAGGGCAATTTTTGTGATTGATTAAGTAATTAGACATATTTAATACTCCATTGTTAATTTTAGAAAGCACACAAGCACGAATGCCTGTGCACCAGATCACTTAAGTTGCACATGGAACTAAAAAAGCCCATGCCTCATAACCATACTCATGCGCATCTAACACCTTGCCAGAATTGCCTCGTACTTTACGGAATCTACAAAAGATCCATTTCATGCCTTTCGGCGGTTCTTGAGTACCTAATTTCTTAAGCACATAGCTCACCTCCTCTCCCAAGGAGATTTGAAAAGCTGACTTAAATGATCTACAATGAAGTTCTCACGCTTTATAGTAGTCATCTGAGTAAGCCGAATAGCCCTTGGGTGTACTATCCGAAACTGATATGAAAGATAGCTTTCATATCAGTTTTTTCATTTTAAAGAACTAAATTTATTTCTAGCCGCTTTATAACCAACTTTGAATTTTTCTTGAATGTCTTCAATAGACAAATTAATACATGCTTGTGTTGGCATCAGTAACTCTGCCGCAAACGTATCAGCTTGCCATTCAGAATCTTCATAATGTTTATGCCTGACTGCACCACGTGCTAAGGCAAAACCCTCATGAAGAATTAAGTGCCCTATTTCATGTGCTACAGTAAATCGCGCACGGCAATGTTTTGGATCAGATACATCGCATAAAGCATCATAAGTATCTGCACGAAGAATAATAGTCATAGCATCTGGATTAGTTAAAGCCTCAACATCAGGCATATCCTCAATTTCCCAGACTTCTAAAATGACACCTAATTCATGCAATCGATGTTCTAAGCCTCGACTTAAATCTATTGACTGATTTAGTGACAGTTTAAAAATCTTGTCACGAATAATGAGTGCTTTTTGTTTTATGCTTTGTTTACTTAAAGGCGCGACTTTAACACCTCTAGGCATACATCCAGATGTCATATATCAATTCTCCTCAAGAATTTTTCTAAGTTGCGCCATATTCAAAGTATCGTCTTGAATTCGTCTAGCAAACATCAAAGCAATTTCTGCTTCTTCTGGGCTATTTGTTCGAACAGTAACATTATCAACACTTTGACTAGCAGCATGTGTAAGCAAATTTTCCTCTGCTTTACTTAAACCTAATGCGTTTGTAATTTTTGTAATTAATTCAGCACTTATTGGCTTTTTTCCTGTTTCCACAGCTGATAAGAAAGCTGAACTAACGCCAATTGAAGTCGCTAGTTCATTAAGATTGGTATCATAATCAATCCTAAGTTTCCTAATCGCTTTTCCAAAATCTGTTAGTTTAGACATTTTCGTAACCCTATTGCGTTACTCATTCATTATTGAAAGAGTAAATACTTTTTACAGTATTAACCAATCTTATATTAACTTTATCTTTTATTCAACATATTGGATTAAATATTCAACCTAAAGGTTAATTTTTTAATATTACTACTAAGAATAGATACTGTGCCATGAAATCCAACTATCTGTGATTCATAGACATCCTTGTCAGCAGATTGGAGATGAAAATTGCTTTGTCCATGGAGTCGTCGATTCAGTCAAGAACTGCTGTTACGCAGCCAGTGCCTCCCTTAAATCATTGCCTAAATCGTGGTGCCCCTGACTCAATAGTTCTGCCATCACGCACTCGGCGATTTGCGAACCCCGAGGGAACGCCAAAAGCGAACCTTCGCCCAGTACAGGTGGGAACTCCATGTTCGAACCAGAACCTACCAAGCTCTTCACAGTCCATAGCATCTGTCCATCCAAATACCTGGGGAGCAATACCAGATGAAATCCATCGAGCAGCCATTGCACAGTCAAATGGTTGAGCTGGTAGAGATAGAGTTTCGAGGCGTGGTGAATGCTCGCGCCAATGCGCGTGGCGACATGCACGGCGCCCGCAAGATGGTGAGATCCGCCACTGTTATCAAGGAAAAACGGCCATCCCAAGCTCGCACGCTAAACGTGTCGGAGCCACGTCCGTGCATTAGCCGGATTTCGCCATGTGAACAAAGCTCTTTTAAGCTCGCATCATCCAGTCAGAGCGAGGGCTTTCCTTTTCTGGCATATCGATTCTGCTCATCAATATAGTAGGCACCAAAGACATCCACATTTTCGTGCGGCATGCCTGCTGACTTACTTGAGGAGATGCCCTCTATATCGCTTGCGTCGCATTCAAAGTGAGGCGCCATCGTCACTTGCACTAGCGATCCATGTGGACTTTGGAAAATCCTCCTTAGCGCCCCAGGCTGAGACCGGAAAGCGACTCCGCAAAGTAAAGTTGCCACGGTCGAGTTTATCCAGGATGCTCCATCGACGGCGTGAGTCATCAAAAATCTTCGATTTTGGGGTGTTGAGGCGCACGCCTTTTCCTGCCGCCTCCCTAAGCTCCAATAGTTCACACCAAGCTTCACACCGCTTCCGAACCAGTTCCGGCGGTCGATTCCAATATCTTCGCCACCACGGCCATGTGTGGAGTTCGAGCACTGAAGTTGGTAACTCAGAGAGCGACATCGCATTCATAGACTCAACTCTCTTGTTCTTCGGGGTACTCCGCTTGAGGAATTGATACCCAACCATCGCGGGTAATGCCCGCCCCGATGCGGAGATTCTTGCTTTCGGTTGCCGCCCAGTGCCCACCCCGGTGTAATACAGCGCGAATTACGGACTTCCGCGGGTGATCCTCATCGGCTTTGGCAGAACTGCAAATGGCATTCCAGGTATGCTGGATCGGCATACTGTCCAACCGTGAACCAACCAGTTGGTCCAGAATTTCAGTCGAGACATTGTGCCGCCCGCCATGGTGGGGCACCTGAAAATACCGAATGCCTGGCAACGCGAGTCCGGCAAATGGCGCGTAGTCAATAACCTCTTGCAGCGCCTCACGCCCGGCATCGCCAGTAAGCATGACACGATGACCGTTCAGGACAGCCGACTGGACCACACTCATTTCATTTTCACGACTGGTAGGCTCAGGCGGAAAATACTCCTCGCCCCACAGGGATTTGATGTAGGCGGTCGCGGCCTTCATTGCCCGGAATATGCCGCTCAACGCGCTGTCCAAAGCACTTTCTTCAACAGCCTCCGGTGTCTTCGTGGAGTCCACAATCAGGTCGAAATAGCGCCCCAGGGTTGGTGCCATCACAGTGAAGGGGCCGATGCTCTGCCCCTGAAGGGGGGCATGGATTGGAATTCCCTTTTCTACCGCCAGATCCTCAAGAATTGCCGTGGCATCGTAGATGGAGCGCAACTTCCGTCTCAGCGCCTCAACCGATTCATAGGTCTCGAATCGATCAATCAACTGATCTGCATAGATCCACGGCCTGTTGATCCAAAGATTTCTGACCGTGCACTGCTCTAGAACTTTTCGCAAACCATTTGCGTGATCGCGATCAGGGTGCGTGAGAATCACATGGTCGATGACTGTTGTTCCGTAGTAGGTCTTCAGGTGCTCGACAATCTGATCTCCCGTATCCAGATATCCTCCGTCAACGACGTGCACGCCCTCAGTGCCATTCACAGAATAGCGAAGCGTGATCGCATCTCCGCTTTTTGCTGTTTCGACGCCAAGAAAATCGATCTCGAAGTAGTCAGCCATACATCCCTCTTGTTTTATGCCAATAAAGTGCTGGTGGCTTTACCCCTACCAGCGATCCACCGCACATGTGGGTCCTGTCGGAGTCCATACCAACGACACGGCGGGAAGACCACCAGCATCCTCGGCGATGTTGCGCAATGTGTTTCGGTCTATGCCCGAGTGTGGGCCGCCTTTCGGGTGGCTGTGCCAAGTTCCGATGAAGGTGAGATACCCTAAAGAGGCTCCATTTGCCGCACGCAAATTCTGAACAAGTCCATCCGTTCCGAGGACGAAGCAGGCGGCCTCTCGAATGCTGTCAGGCGGCGCGTCCACGATGCCCGCAATGGTGATGGTTCGATTTTCAAACGAGATGCGGCCGACCAAGGCTCCGCCTGTTTCCAGAGCGCCCCAGTGCAGCGCATCGGCATGGATCGCTTGCACGACTGGGTGCAGAATCCGAATGTTCCAGCCACCATCATCAGCTACGTCGAGCACAGTGGTCGGGCCAAGACTGGCGCGGGTCCATGCCATGCCGAGGCCTTCGGCATCCGAGATCCCGGTGCAAAGCATCGCCTCCTTCGGAAGCCCGCCAACGAGCCAGCGTTCCAGTTGCAGACCGGCCAGTGACGAAGAACGCGAAACAACGGCATCAGACATTGGCATCGTCAGTGAACGGCAGTTGTCGCCCACAAAAATGCGCGTCGGCTCCGACGTATCCCCAGCAATCGATGCCCGCAGTTCCGGCACAAACCGACAGCACTCGAACAAGAATGCCGTGAGGTCGTCAACCCGACCGGCGCGACTAGGTCCTTCAAGCAAAACCGCGACACAGCGGCCCTGACCATACATCGCGATCCGTACCAGGCGGGCAGGAGACTGGTTCAGTACTGCTGATTGTGTTTCTGCGGCCAGCACCTGAAGTGAGGCCGTCGCATCCACGATGAGAGCCGCATCCTGCGGAATGACTGTGGCGAACTGTGCCGGATCGACCAGAAGGGTCACGGCGTCGGTGTCGAACGCGCGCGATTGAAGATGCGACAGCTCCTCAAAGGCCGTCTTCATCCGCGCCGACTTCCGAGGTGGGACCAGTACCGATGTCCGCTCAATGAGTGCATGCCGTGCCGCGTTATGAGGTGACATGGACTCGTTGTCGACGAAAGTCATTGAGCCGAAACCTGCTCGCCCCAGTTGCATCGCGATTTTCGATCCCACACTTCCGCAGCCGAGTATGACTAGCGGCTGCGATGTGGCTGCTGGTGGAATGCCGGATGTCCTTGCTAGCAACTCAGGAGACAACGCATGCGCGTGAAAGGCTGGGTGAACCGTGGCGTTTCGCTCCAGGAGCGCTTTAGCGTTGAGTTCATAGCGCACCGCGTAGGGCAATACCTCGACACTTCTCCCTGGTGAACCCACAAGCGACGCTGGCCGTTGTACCGTCAGAATTACAATCGCGTACAAGCCATGCACCCAGCCGCGCGAGTCCTGCTGCATATCCAGGATCGAGCGTCCGTAATAACCATCCAAGCCTTGGGCCAACGCGTCGCGATCAATGCCAAGTTCCGCTGCTAGATCAAGCAGCGTCGCGAGATCGACAACCGTCTCCGGTTGGTAGCGTCCGACCATGTGCGGGTGGCCGTCGGTCATTGGAGCCCGCGCAATGAAGGCCGCAGTATGGCCATTTCCCCACTTGCCCAATTTGTCGTTGTGAACATCATGGACGAACACTGCATCGATTTGTGCGGTCAGTTCGGCATTGAGGATGGCGTATAGCCCGCCATCAATCGTCACGTAGCCTGCGGGAACTACCAGAATCGTGCCGTCAGCAGGTGCGGAGGCCGCAACCTTTTCGGCACTGAATACAATGGTCGAAGGACAACTGTCTCGGCGCGTCGGCTCCCACCCCTGTTCCAAGTCCAGCAATGTTCCGGCCGCAGCCTTGTGCAGCCAATCGACCAACTGATCGACAATGGCGTCTAGACCAAACCGATGCAGCAGTTCGTCCAAGGACCCCTCGAACAGGCAAGGCGAGACCAGCTCACCTTCGCGATGGGGGTTGATGTGCGGCAAATTGAGCGGAAAGTCCGCACGCAAGAAAGGCTTGGGCGCGGACAGGGCCCAATCACTGCCGAATACCAGCACGCATGTCTCGACAGCGCGCACTCCGGTTTCGGAGACGCCGTTACGCCGTGACCTGTTTGGCAGTTGGACGGCAACATCGACTTCTATTTGCGTCGATGCACCGCTTGCCTTGGGCTCGCCAACGCGAATCAGGCCCCGATGCCGCTGAAGTTGATGTAGTGCGTCAGCGATGGCGCCCGTCATGATGCCCCGTGCGGCATCGGAGTGCGCGCGGAGGTGATCACGGCAGCGGCCTTCGATCCGGACTCCTTCTTCGAGGGCGGCTGCACTCCCTGAGCGGTGACGGTGAAAACGAGGGGCTCCAAGGATTTCTCGCTCGGGTACTCGCCCGTGCAATAGAACTCGCCCTTTGCTTCGTCTACGATCACCACGTACTCACGCTTTGCGCGGATGCAGGGTGGATCACTGTCGTCGTCTGCAATCGGCTTGCAACTGGCGACGATGACGGCGCCGTCACGGGTCTGCGAAAGCGCCTTGCGGGCATCGGCATCGAGTTTGGCCTTCTCGCCGTAGTCGGACCAACTGTCATAGGACAGCGAATGCCAAGAACAGTGATGCGGTGCCTGCATGATGTCGTACTCAAGTACATCGGCTTCGGTCTCGTGGCGCTGCCACTGGCGGTTCCAGATGAACACCTCAGCATCGCCACCAGTAAGGAACTTTGCGCCATCCGGCGTCTGAGCATCAGCGGCTAACGTGATGTTCAGGATCACGCTGGACTGGTTCTTGACCAGGCACTCTTCCTCTTCTTCGTCGTCCTGGGCATCCAGGGGGGCCAAAAGAAACGCAGAGAAGAATGCGGAACTCTTGCCGTTGATCGTCGAGAAGCGCGTGTCCACCTTCCGCACAATCGAGGTGAGATCATCGGTTTTTCCATCGATGTCCTCGCCCATGATCTGGATGCGGTCGCCGTTTCCGACGGCGAAGTTCTTGTCGCGGTTCAGTTGTATCCGCCGACGCGCCTCCGTGTTGAATACCTTGGCGTCGTCGCTCAAAGTGTGCGTCTTGCTTGCGCGTCGAAACACGATGGGAGACGACCACATCTCCCGGATCACGATTTTCTTGTCCTTGTCGTCCTTCTTGTCATCCGGGTACTTGTCCAGCGGTCCCAGGTAGAAATGCCGCGTCAGCCCACGGCAATGATCCTGGTCCGGGTGGCTCAACAAAAAGGCATCGACATATGGCCTGCCGTTCTCGTCTTTTTTCAGTCGTTCGCGCAGATCCTTGGCGACATCGCGCACGTCCTTCCCAGGATCATCGGCATCTTGTCTGATGTTTACGTCGATCAGCAGGGTCGTCGCGTCAAGATCGCCGAACTTGATGAGTGTCATGTCCCCGTTGTCGACGGGGAAAAAGGTGATGGTTGTGGGCATTGAGGTCTCCGGGTAGACGACCGAAGGATGATCGCGTATAGTTAATGTACGACTATTTTTTATATCCGTCTACTTATTAGGCGCAAATAATGCAAGAGCCTCCTGTAACTGCCGCCGATCCCGCTGAGCCCAAAGGGCTAAGCTGGGGGTTAGAGAGCAGACTTCAATTCATCGATTTCCGTTTGCGCTGGGAGCGGCGCATCAATCGAATGGATCTCACCGAGCACTTCGGCATATCGATTCCCCAGGCCTCACTGGACATTGCCAAGTACACGGAGTTAGCGCCGAACAACCTGATTTATGACCGCAGTTCCAAGACTTACACGGCAGCACCGAGTTTTCACCCGCTTTACCAGCGAAGTTCGGTGCAACACTATCTAGCGGAGCTGCTGGCCACCAAGATGGGCGTCATCGAACCAGCGTCCAGCTTTATTGGCTCAGCGCCTGAGGCAGATTGGGCACCGTCCCCTTGGCGCACCATCAATGAACAAACCGTCGAAGCAGTGGTCCGGGCAATTCGGCAGCAGGAAGCCATTTGGGTGAGCTACCAGTCCATGACGTCCTTGGACGAATCGGTTCGTCTGCTGTCGCCGCACGCTCTGGGCAACGACGGTTTTCGCTGGCACATGCGCGCGTTTTGCCATAAGCGCCAGCGCTTCAGCGATTTCGTCCTCGCCCGAATCCTGCGCATCGATGGCTTCGAGGCGAGCCAAGTGGACGCCAGCCAGGATTCGCATTGGCAAACTGTATTGACGCTGGTGCTTGCACCGCATCCCGATTTACCCGCTGCCAAGAAACGAGTCCTGGAGTTGGACTATGGAATGGAGGGTGGACAGGTCAAACTTCCATGCCGCCAAGCGTTTCTGTACTACACACTGAGGCGTTTGGGCTTGCATACCAAGGAAGCACCCGACCCCCTCGCGCAGCAGATCACTTTGAAAAACCGCGATGAAATTCAACCCTATATTGATGCCTTGTCGGCCCAAAGCTAAGCACCTATGACGAATATTTTTGAACTGGTCAAAGACCCCTACGAGCGCAAGGCGCGCGTAATTCCAGGACTTCTTGTAGCTTTGCCGCTGCTCGTTCCCTTGTTGTGTGTCTACGGCGCAAAGCACCCGGTACTTACAGGCGTGATTGGACTGCTGGGTGGCTGCGGTGCCATTTATGCACTCGCAAGCGTAGCCCGTGGGCGGGGAAAAAAGTTGGAAGAATCCCTAGTGAAAAAATGGGGCGGAATGCCAACAACCATAGCCCTGCGCCATCGCGACAAATTTCTGGATAGCGTCAGCAAGCAGCGATATCACACCGCGATTACAGCTAAGCTGGGTATTGCCATGCCGAACGCAGAGGAGGAATCAGCAGATCAGGACAAGGCGGACGATACCTACATTGGGGCAACCAAGCGACTTCGTGAACTCACCCGTTCCAACAAGCAGCTCCTACTCAAAGAGAATATTGCATACGGATTCCATCGCAATATGTTAGCGATGAAACCTGTTGGCATTTTGTCGTGCCTCTTGGGTATCCTTTATGGATTGCTGATTGCAAAAATCTTGCAGGTTGCGCCTCCACATTTTGACCCTGTGCATTTTGCTGATCCGGGGCTGGCTGCTGGCCTAACGCTGCTCATTTCGCTGGCGTTACTGGCCGCTTGGCTACTGTATTTCGATCAGAGCGCAGTCAGGCGGATGGGGTTCGTCTATGCAGAACGCCTATTCGAGTGCTTGCCGTCTTTGCCTTCTTCGGCTCCGCGGAAAAGAGCACCAAAACCGACGACGGACTGAGAACTGTCCAACAAGCAAACAGGCGCCTGGCTCCGTTGTAGTGTTTGCCCGCAAGGTGACTCCGGCAATACGCGGTGCCGGGTATGGGTTTTCAGGTCGGCAATCCAGCGATGCGCCACCCACACGTCTTCTTCGGGGTGGTTGTTGTCCACGCAGTTGCAGTATTTGTAGCTAACGTGCGCATCAGTGTGCGACAGCAGGATGCGCGCCATCGTCATGTGGAAGCGATGGGCTTGGAGATCGGCTGGGCCTTTGGGGCGCGGCAAGGTCAGCCCTAAGCAGCGCTGGTCATTGAATTCACTCCAGTCGGGGCCAACGACTTGTCCCGCGCGTTCCAGCATCTTGCGCGACTGTTAGTTCTTTCCATTGACCAAGGCAACGGCGACCGTACCCTTCGGGTACTCTAGCTTCTCCGCGAGCAGGTTCATCCAGCGCACCAGCTTGTTCAGCGTCTCATCGTTGGCAATTGCGCGTAGAGGTGGTACAGCAGGTCGTGGAGATAGATGTAGGTCTGCCGGCGTCCTTGCTCGTGGCTCCGCGTGGTTGTGGTCAGTACCCGCTGTGCCCACTCAGGCGTGAGTTCGTCCAGCATCATCTCCGTGATGTCGATGGAGATCAACGGAAATCCGAGCGACTTCCCGATCAGCGCCTTGCGGCCGTCGAAGGCGTGGCTGAGTTCGATTTCAACGCCGCCAAGCACCATCGGCTCGACCTGAACCGGCGGCCCGAGCACGGCAACGTCGAGCCGGAATTTGCTGCCGAATGGCGTCTCCAGAGGATGCTCGGTTGCCACCCGGTCGGCACCCAGCAACAAGTTGCCTTCCAGCGCATAGTCCGACGCATCCGTATCTTTGAACGCCCACGGCATCGCAAGCCCGGCATTCAAGCGTCGGGAGAGTTCGGCAGCGACAAGTTCTTTCGCCTGTCGGTGTTCGGGGCTTTCCTGCACAGCGCGCCACCGGCTGGCTTCTTCATCGTCGAAGTGCGCTTTCGGATTAAAGGTGTGTTGGGCAGGAAGCACGCGGAAGTGGGATCTCCGACGCAACTTCCCGCTCTCAAAGGAGGGGCTGACCCATGTCACCATCTGCCGTGATGCGCCGGGAGACACCAGGGGCCACAGCTTGCGTGCATGTTCCCGGCTGCGAACGTCACGCGCGGCAATCGTAGTCTGGAAAATCCCTTTCCGAGAGAAGACTACGATCGCCTCGTCCATTCTTGTCTTTCCCTTATGGCGATACGGCCGCTAATTTCGTGGTGCCATCCAGCTTGCGGTGAATCAGCGATACCAGCGTCAGGATGTCCAGTGAATCCTGTTCGGACATGGGCTAATTCGCCTTGGGCGCATGAGTCAGCGGATTGCGCACGGCGCCGAACAGGCCGATCAGCAGGTTGGCAAAGCCTTTTTGCTCGCTCTTCTCGGACTCGGTGGTGAGCGGTCCCTAGGATGAATAAAGCGCCAAACGGCGCTTTATTCATTATCAAAATGCACTTAATCTGATGACCCTTAAAAATGCCTGTTCATTGATCTGACTTTTCCCCGTCACATATAGTTCATAGAATTTACGACTCGCATGGACCATGCAACCCAAGTCAATGAGTTGATTTAAAGCATGCTTTTCATCCCTAAGGTTTCAGACAATTTAAGCAACCTGTTGATTAATTTTGATCTCATCCAATTCTTTTACCAATTTAGCTAAGTTCTGCTCTGGATCCAGCCACCAATCAACTGTCCACACTGATAATACCTGCCAGCCTAACCCATTTAATACTGTTGGTCTGAGCTGATCACGGTCTCTTGCTGTAGCTGCTTTAGCGTAGTTTTCACCATCTACTATAATACCTGCAAGATAACTACCTGAATTCAAATTATCCTTAATTGCTATATCTACACAACTATCTCCCTGACCTATACCAAGGTCCACACTCCAGCCTTGTTCTTGCAACTTAGTTTGTAGGTACTGTAGGAATTCTTTTTTAGCCTGCTGTTTACTTTGGTCAGCATAATTTAAATGCAACTGACCACTACGAGCAAAAACTAAGAAGTCTTTTAAATCCCTTACACCCTCACTATTAGTGCGTGCCAAATTAATTTCTTCAGGACTCAAAGCAGAGAAAACATGTAATCCTTGACGAGCGCGAGTAATTGCTACATTTAGACGGCGCTGACCACCTTGACGATTAAGCGCGCCAAAGTTCATAGATAATCGACCATCACGGTCTTCTGCGTAAGTAATTGAGAAAACGATAATATCACGTTCATCTCCTTGCACATTTTCTAAATTCTTAACAAATAAAGGTTCAATGCCTGACTTACTCAATGTCTCTAACTCAGGGTGATTAGCCAATTCATTATCCAGCAAATCTTCAATCAACTTCTGCTGAGTCATATTGAAAGTGACCACACCTAAAGTCAAAGGATTCTCTTGCCCTAACTGTGACTGTAAATGCTGAATAATAAATTCAACAATTGCCTTTGCTTCATTACTATTGGTACGTGTATCACCTTTGTCGTATACACCCTCAACCACATGTAGTTTTACAGCTGTATCCTTAGCAACAGGTGCAGGGAAAGTAAATAAACCACCTTTGTAGTATTTCTGATTACTAAATTGAATGAGACTTTCATAACGACTACGGTAATGCCAATTCAAAGCTAATTCTGGTAACTGAGCAGCAAGACATTCATCCAAAATACTCTCCAGATCTTCAGTCACCTCCTCATCAACCTCTTCTTCAGAATCGCCTTTACCGAAGAAACTGGTTGGTGGCATTTGTTTATTGTCACCCACCACGATTGACTGTTTACCTCTCGCTAATGCACCAATTGCATCCCATACAGGAATCTGTGATGCTTCATCAAAAATTACTACATCAAATTTTGCTTCTGTGTCCAGATATTGGGCAACTGATAATGGACTCATTAATAAACATGGTTTCAAGCCAACTAAAACATCAGGAATTTGACGCATCAACTCTCGTACAGGAATATGACGGCGTTTCTTACCCAACTCTTTGTTAAGAACAGTCCATTGCCCTTTGTAGTGGTTTTGTTCTATAAAAATATTATTCCAACGGTGAATAATTTCCTGACTTGCAGAAAGTTGGTGTTCTTTATCCTGCTGGGCAAAGGACATTATTTTCTGTTCATGTTGTTGGCTGTTAAATTGGTTTAACTCTGGATGCTGACTAAATTGATGCGTAATCCAGTGTCTCGCTAAATTAATATTCAGGCGTTTTAGGGCATCATCCACATTCAATGGGGCATTCAAAAGCTCAAATGCCAATGGTTTTAACCCATGTTGAATCAACTGGCTCTTTATAGCCTGCCAATTTAACCAATGTCTCCAAGATGAACTGTGTTGCTGCAACTGCTGTTGTCTTTCGATAATTTTATTAAAATCAATATCTGAATATGAGGTAATCGCAGTATCACTCTTCAGGACATGATCATTCAGCAATTGCCTAAACGTATTCTCCACCTGAGCGATATTCTGTGTCAGCTCATCCAAAGTATGATTTTTACTAAACTCTACAGCTTTTAATAAAGTTGCTTGATCAGTAATTGACAACGCAACTATCTGCTTAATTTCTTGCCACTGATTGTGAATAGCTTCAAAACTTTGCCATGCGCTATCTTCACCCTGCCAATAAGAACCAAGCTTACTCGCTAACAGTTTTTCACATTCAGTAAATTGTAATTGTTGGCTTTGGATATGCTGCAAGATTGGTAAGTCATGGGCAACTGCCAAAGCTGTTGGGCGTTGAGTTGAGTCTTGATAAGTTTTGACTAAGTTTCTCAGCTGGAATTTAGCAAACCATGAAAATGGGAACATTTTTGATTCTGCTTCACGCCATTTAAAGCCAATTTGACTTAAATCTGCTTGATAAATTTGAGATTGGTATTTCCCTACTAATGAAGAACGCTGTTGCTTAAGATCTTGCGTTAAGTGTTTTGTCTGGGTAATGGTTTTTAAATCGATATCTTTAATCGCATTTAAGAGTTTTAAGTCTGTTTGCTGAACCAGATTAGATATTGCTTTAAAAATCGCAACATCCTGATTAACCTGACTCAGATTCTGCTTTTCACTGAATCCAAAAACCTGTTGCCAAGCAGAAATAGACTTTTGTAATTGTTGTATCTGACCTACAAGTTGGTCCTGTAATAGTTGATATTGCTCCTGCCATGCCAGATTCCAGATAGGTTCGGACAAGCCCTCCGCAAATCCATCCAATACGTCTTTAGCATTTTCATTTACTAGCTGACGCAAGCTTACTGCTTGTGTCACCGTCTTATTCAGCAACTCACGCTTTTCTGATGTTAGTGTTGAAATTTCAATCTCAGGAAAACGTAGATGTGGTGTATCCCGATAACAAAGTTCATCACTCATTGCGGCATACAGACTCCAACCGATCGCATGTACGGTATGGAGATTATTTACATGCTGATTCAGTTCATCACGAGACTGGATTAATTTGTCCGACAACTTTTGCCATTCTGTTGTCTTTAGCTGAGCACTTAGAAAATATGGGTCATTGTTCTTCTGTGCTCTTTCCCGCAGTTGATCCAAAACCTGCATTTTCTGCGCTTTGGAAGAATGTAACTGCAAGCACAACTCACTCAAGCCAATCTGTGTCAAACGACGATAGACAACCTCTAAAGCTGCCATCTTTTCAGAAACGAACAACACAGATTTACCATCTGCTAGACACTGTGAAATCATATTTGTAATGGTCTGGGACTTACCTGTCCCAGGAGGGCCAGAAAGTACAAAAGTACGTCCTAATGCGGCGGACATAACTGCTGCTAACTGTGACGAGTCAGATGATAACGGTGTAAAAAATTGTTGAGGTTGATATCGTTGGTCTAGTTGAGCGGGTTGCGGAAAATCATCCTGTTTAATGAATGGTTCTCGTGGTGATTCAATCAGATGATTTACTACAGATTGATTTTTAAGTTGATCCATTCGTGTAGACAAATCAAGCCACATTAAATATTTTGAAAATGAGAACTGACCAATGGCAGCCTCAGCTTTAACTTCCCATCCTGGTATATTCACAATAGCCTTACGCACAATATGTAAGACTTGGTTAACATCTATCCCAGAATCATCTGCCGGCAAAGGGTTTAAACCCGAAATATCTAGTTCAAAATCCTGTCTTAATAATTGTAATAAAGTTGAATTAAAGCGAGGCTCATCATCATACATATACAGGCGATAACCTGTTTTAGCGGTCTCGCGGGTGATCTGCACAGGAATAAGTAGTAGTGGCGCTTTAAAAGTGCGTTTTGAACGCTCTGACTCTTTCCATTCCAGAAAGCCAATAGCAAGAAATAGTGTATTCGCTCCTCCCTCTTCTAAAGCAGTACGTGAGGCACGGTAAACCTCAATTAGGCGCTTTTCCAGTAAGGGTGTATCAAGTGGACTAAACAATAGTTTTCTGGACAGGCTATCATCAACATATTGATTGATATGTTGGCTTTCATTGTCACGCTGGACATCTTTTAGCGAGATGCTATCAATCCCCTTAAATAAGAAACCCTCTTGGTTCGCCAATGCATCTTCAAGTTTCCCCAGTGTTAACTCAGAACATTGTAAGGGTATGCTGTAACGATTGTCCTTAAAGTTTAAGAGCTTGTTACGGAGACTTAGATCAAGCAAACGGCGCAACCAGCGGTCAACCCGCGTGGCTTTACTTTCTACAGGACGTTCAACATCATATACAGGAATAGATGCAGGCGCCCATTCAATTTCTGTTTCATCCAGATGATTTTTCTTATCCTGATATGAGGAAATTGGTTTAATGCCACGCAACCGGGACTGGCGAACATCAATCGCAAGATAGAACTTATGCTGGCGGGATTCATCTTTAATGTACTGTTTTGCTGTTTCAAGTGCGGATGCAAACTTTACTTGTTGTGTGAGCAGCGTTGTTTCTATAAAAACAACTTCACCCAAATCATAACGCTTTCTTAATGCTTGAATATCATCAATGATCAAGTCAACATTTGGCGTCTCATTTAACCAAACCCCAAGATACGAATGTCCTTCTTCAATAATAAGTAAAGTATCTAAGCCTATTTGTTCAGCCAAGGCACTTAAAAGTATTGTCGTGTCTAAACAACATGCTAACTTCTCGTCAAAAATCTGCTTTGCCAAACGTATTCTTTGGCCCGATTTAACAAAGCTTGCTGGGTTAACAATATAATGAATATCTTGTTGTAATAAAGACTCCCATAAGGCATTCAGTTGAGATAGCACAGAATCTCTATCTCGCTCTTGATAACCACTTAATGAACCTAGTTCTTTTGCTTTTAAAATTTCACTGGCCTTAACCAAAATTGGGCTGAGTGCTGAAGCATTGGGTTGTGAAAAACTCGCCAATAATTCTATGGGTTGGCGTTCCCCACCCCAAGTATCAATGGTTAATAAATCAATCTCTGCCCGCTGCTCTGCCAGTATCTCTTCCTTTTCATTCAACCAAAGGATTTCAATACTGCCTTTAAGATTCTCAGGTAACTCCTGCAATAGTTTGATATCAAAAACTAATTTTGGCTTATCAAGAGCCAAGAATTGATTGCCTTCCAAGTTCGCAATATTGATAGTGTGTTCTTTGAAATAATCAGGATTAGAACGAATAACGATTCGAGAACCAGAAATCGTTTCAGTTGAAGAGATTAGGATTTGTCGAATCAGAGGAACTGAATTTTGCTGTAAAACAAAATTCAAAGCTGAAGCACAATCAACCTGCAATGAATATTTTGGATCAAGTTGTTGGTTATTTTCGAGACTGTAAATAAAACTGTGTAAACGCTTAGACTATCCCTCAACGCTGTTAGGGGCAACACAGGTGTTTACCATGA
>NZ_NHRP01000042.1:0-22379 GCF_002165385.1 Acinetobacter sp. WCHA39 | reverse complement strand
TTCTGACTAAAAATTCGCTCAAATAAACTTCGAGAAATTTCTACCATTCAATCAATGAAATATTTTCGATTGATCAACCAGTAAAAATCCACACAAGTTGTTCTTCTATTCTCTTAATGATCTTCTCGATGATTCGTCATCATCAAGCTAGGTCGGCTATGTTACTCTAATCTAAACTAAAGTCAACAGGTAATTTCGATATTTTTAAAACCTACCAATCAACCCAAGAATCCAACCAATCTAGCCAAATCCTTGTTTCTCAACAAGTTTTTATCTGCATCACCGCCGATGGATGTGCATTCTACAGGATTTCAGGGCAGGTGCAAGCGATTTATTCAGATTTATTTTACTTATCGCACCAACCGATTATTTTTTACACAAATAAGGCTGAAAATGTGCGATTTGGTCGATTATTTGCTCAGTTTTATTTTTTTCTTGCCAGTGTAGAGGTCTGCAATCAATATATTCACAGTATCCCGTGCCCTCATAACTCCCATTGTCCCATAAGAGTTGATAGTGAAAGCTGCCCACATAACCTGCTGCCAAACCAAATTTATAATCACCTCGACTTTGTGCTGTTAGTTGAAAGACAACAACATCCTTTTCTGAAAATTGCCAACTAAATTCTCGTGGTAAATACATATCTCGTCCATTTGGTGTTTGTACTTTTGGATAAACACGGCTGACATCAAAAATGACTTGATCATCATAAAGTCGAGATTGCTGTTCATTCGACTGAATTTCAATCCGAGAAAAAATAATACTATTCCACTGGTTTCTGAGTTCGGACAAAATAATTTGCAAATCTGCATTAATCTGAATGATTTGATAGGTAAAAAAATGAAAGGCTATAAAAGGCAAATACATGGCTCTAGCATGTTTTAAAATACCCTGTGCTTCAATTTGATACTTTTGTTTTTTATAGGTGATTTCCCCTTCACATTGGCAACGCACATACCAATAATCGCCAACTCCCCATTGTAAAGCTGAATGATTTTCTATTTCAGAGTCAATATTCACTTGCAGTTGAGAACCGAGCTCATCATCATCACGCTTAAAATAATAATTTGGGAAATCAACTTGGATTTGATCTACATCTAAAAACTGATAACGGTCTTGCTCCAATTGACACTGCTCTTTGGCACTATAACTTTTGAGATGTCCAACAGTTGAGGCACTACTACTGACCAAAACGGTCGCAGTATCAATTGCCGTCGTAGTAATAGCACTGGCGTTATAACAAATCGGAATGCGAGGTTGACCGATTAGACTAATAAAATTTAAGTAATAAAAGGGCTCAGGTAAATTCGGCAGAATTAAAGCTTGATAAACAATTTTAAATAAGCCTTTTGGCGGATAGAATGTTAAAGCTTCTGACTTATTGAGGTTCAGCCGCTTTAATTGATTGTTATTCATCAATATTGGCATACTGAACCTCTCTTTTCTAATTTATTATTTTTGCTTCATTCTTTTTTGCAAATAAAGTCGTTACAAAGCCTGAAAGTACATAAAGAATGCATACAATCAAGATCCCTACTGGAATGTTGTACGTGATTGCTGCAAAAATCAAGACCACAGGCAACATCACAACAAAAGGTACACGTTTACGATCCATTTGTTTAAATGAATAGTATTTGATATTTGAAATCATAAGTAAACCAACACCAACCATCACAACAGAGTTGATTACTTGAATCACAATATCTTTTAAATCAAAAACAAATGGGAAATCACGACCGACCCACACCACTGAAATCACAGTAACAGCAGCTAATGGGCTCGCAATTCCAATAAAGTAACGCTTATCCACCACACCAATTTGCACATTAAAACGTGCTAAACGAAATGCAGCACACGCGGTATAAATAAAACAACAAGCTAAACCGATACGTCCAAGATCATGTAAACTCCAGCTATACATCAGAATCGCTGGTGCAACACCAAAAGCCAATAAATCAGAAAGTGAATCATACTGCTCACCAAATGCACTTTGCGCACCGATTGCGCGTGCAACTCGACCATCTAATCCATCAAGCAATGCAGCTAAAAAGATTGCGTAAATCGCCTGATTAAAGTTGCCATTCATACTCGCAATAATGGAGTAAAAACCAGAAAGCAACGCTGCTGTAGTAATAAGATTAGGCCATAAATAAATACCACGGCGTTTTACTTTTTGCCCTTCATGCGTTTGTTCTTCTTCTTCCACTTCAAAGGTGATGCCATCAAAAGAATGGTCTTCTTCATTTAAATCAGCATCAGGTTTAAGAGAATTTGTCATTATTTTCAATTCCTCGAGAATATTTTGACTTCTTTAGTGGCGAGATGGGTTATTCACCCACCAACCAACGCACAGCGGCATGACCACCATTTTCACTCATACGTAAATGCGGGAATAGCCATTGTAGGGCCTGATCTGCATCTTCTGAAAATTTCCAGGGTGGATTGATCACTAGCAGACCACAGCCATTCAAGCCAACTGGTGTATCATCTGGCCATACACAGATTTCACAAATTAATTGGCGACGAATTCCTGTTTTGAACATTTTCTTTTCAAAACGTTCAATCATGGCGCGATCTTTGATTGGATACCAAACTGCAAACACACCTGTTGGCCATTTTTTATGTGCGGCTTGGAGAATTTCAACCAATTGTGGGAAGTCTTTACGCTCAATTTCGTAAGGTGGGTCAATCATGACCAATCCGCGTTTTTCTTTAGGTGGAATGACACCCATCAGACCTTCATAAAAATCACGCTCATGCAAACCCGCACGTTTATCGCGAATATTAAAATACAATTGTTGAAACACATCACGCTGCATTTCAAATATAGTTGCTTTATCAATATCACGCATGCCTTCAAGCGCAAACCAAGGTGAACCTGGATAAGCGCCTTTACCTGAACCTGCACGCATATCTTCAACAATTTTAAGATATTGTTTTATGCCTTCAGGTGCATTACGTTTAATCGAATCATCAAGCTTGACCAAACGGTGGATACCCGTTAAAAACTCACCTGATTTTTGTGCTTCAGACGTAGATAAATCATATTTACCTGCACCACCATGGGTATCGATATATCGATAAGGTTTATCTTTAGCATTTAAACGAGCGAGCAGTTGAAGCAAAAGTACATGCTTCATAACATCGGCAAAGTTACCCGCATGGAAATGGTGACGGTAATTCATGTTGACAATTATTCCTCAATTCAAAGGATAGTTTAACATGAAAGAAAAAAGTATTCTTTAGCGTTGATGTGATCATCTAAAATTGCACTGTAATCAACTTACTAATGAACTGGAGTTCTATGCAACAAACCTCTTTCACAAGTTCATGGAACTTAGATCAAATTTTAGATGATTTAAATGAATTTGGTTTTGCTCTAATTGATGATGTCTACTCGGCTGAATATGTGGAATCGCTAGTACAAGAATGCAGCACCCATCTTGCTGAATTCAGAGCAGCAGGAGTACAAAACGGCGTTGTCAGTCATATCCGTAGTGACCATATTCTATGGATTGATGGTCAGTTAGCGATTGCCCAACAGCATATCCAAGCTTTAGAAGAGTTCTCACAAGCGTTAAATCAGGCTTTTTATCTTGGGATTAAAGAAGTAGAAGCACATTTTGCCTGCTATAACGCAGGTGAATTTTATGCTTTACATCGTGATAATCCTCAACAAAAAAATGACCGCATGATTTCAACCGTTTTTTATCTACATAAAGATTGGCAGGAAGATTGGGGTGGTCAATTACGTTTGCAGGATAAAAATGGTCAATGGCATATTATCCAGCCCACGCCTAATCGTCTGGCGATTTTCCAGAGCGATTTATTACATGAGGTTCTACGCTCAAATCACCAGCGCTTGTCGATTACTGCATGGTTACGCAGTGGAGGCTCAATCTGGAATCAGGGCTAAGCCCTTTAAATTCAAGAAAACAGCCTTATATAGCTAAGCATAACTGATGATTATGGATCAATACATGTCGAATGAGACGAAACAAGTCATTGCACGAATTGGTGAAACTGACCAGCTCTTTTTAGAGAACAATAGTCCTGAACTTGCTTTAGAGCGTGCTGATCTGCGTTTACAGCTAGTCGTACTCAGCCATGTACGTCAGGAACAATTACACTTCTTACAGGAAGCAATCGTACTGCTTGAACAAGCACGTATTGAATATGATGAAATGCCATTAAGTTTGTATTTGAATTTGTCTTTATGTTTAGCCAAAGCGTATATGATTTACTTTGAGATAACCAAAGAGCAGCGTTTTGCTTTAATTACACAGCAAATTCTTAAACCTTTGGCATATACAGAACACTTAGAGATTTATTTCTTCTTGGCTTACGCTTCAGCTGCGAAGCAAGAACCAGCATTAACACGGCATTGGCTAACGAAATACGTATCTTGCTTAGAACATGATTTAGAGTTATTGCAGCTTCATCCTGCTTTTGGTGAAGTCCGCAAAGAAGAATGGTTTAGCACCCTATTACGCAATAAAGCTCACTGATGTGAGCTTTATTTTTACTGAATCATTATTTGGTACTGTCTACATGCAACTGTTGATTCAGTTCATCAATCACAATGGCCCATTCATCATCTTTGTGCCAATGACTTTTTAGAAAATCTCGCTGACCTACGCTCCAGAACTCAGCTTCATGTAATTTCTGGTCAGCACTGAGCTGATGGGTTTTTACAAAACTTTCAATTGAGGCATCATCTGCCTCCAGTCCAAGCTGCTCAAATAAAAGCTCAAGTGTTGGTTGTTGTTCAAACATTGTTATTCTCCCAAACAAGTTACTTCATAGAAATAATTTAACAGTAATACTGCTAACATACAGAAAGATGTCTATATTTTCTTGTTGTTTTTTGTGTGTAGTTAGCATGAAAAAAGCACCTTATGAAAGGTGCTTTTTCAATCTATCAAACTGATAAATTAGTTCAACATGTCTGCAATTGCAGCACGTTCTTCTTCAAGTTCATTTAACGTGAAGTTGATACGCTCACGGCTGAACTCGTCGATTTCTAAACCTTGAACGATTTTGTATTCACCGTTTTCAGTTGTTACAGGGAAACCAAACATAACGCCTTCTGGAATACCATAAGAACCGTCAGAAGGAATACCCATCGTTACCCATTGACCATTTGTACCTAATGCCCAATCACGCATATGATCGATTGCAGCATTCGCAGCTGAAGCAGCTGAAGACAAACCACGTGCTTCGATAATCGCAGCACCACGTTTACCAACTGTAGGAAGGAATACATCTTTGTTCCAAGCCGCATCGTTGATTTTGTCTTTTAAGCTTTCGCCATTTGCTTTAGCAAAACGGTAGTCAGCATACATTGTTGGAGAGTGGTTACCCCAAACTGTCATATCTTCGATGTCAGAAACAGCAACACCCGCTTTTTGAGCAAGTTGAGTTAACGCACGGTTGTGGTCAAGACGTAACATTGCTGTAAAGTTTTTCGCTGGAAGATCTGGAGCAGATTTCATTGCGATGTATGCATTGGTATTTGCAGGGTTACCTACAACCAATACTTTAACGTCACGGCTAGCAACTTCGTTAAGTGCTTGACCTTGACCAATAAAGATTTCGCCATTTACTTTTAATAAGTCAGCACGTTCCATACCTGGACCACGTGGACGTGAACCAACTAATAAAGCATAGTCAGCATCTTTAAATGCAACTTTAGGATCATCAGTCCCGATCATGCCTGCCAATAAAGGGAAAGCACAGTCATCAAGTTCCATCATTACGCCTTTAAGCGCTTGTTGAGCTTTCTCAAAAGGAACTTCAAGCAATTGTAAAATTACAGGTTGATCTTTACCTAACATTTCACCGCTTGCGATACGGAATAATAAGCTATAACCAATTTGACCTGCAGCGCCTGTAACGGCAACACGAACGGGTTGCTTCATGTGATATTCTCCAATGAGATGCGTTTGCACAATTGAACGCTAAAGTGGTTCAATCGAATTATCATAAACGGCAAATATTGTACTCTAAAGCAAACACAGATGCATTTAAAAGAGAATGGATTTCAACAAAAGTCTGATAGAAAATACAAATTAAGTGAAGAAAAAGCTTAATAACTGCCTTTAATTGTAAATTCATTTGGACATCCCGTCACAATATGACTTGCACATTGTTTATATTGCCCATTTTTTTGATAACACACCCGAATCTCAGTCAAAATGGAATCAAATTTTGAAGACTGACAGGTAAAGCGAATTCCTGTAGGAGGTAATGACGGGTTTAATTTCATAAATTGTTGTCGAAGGTTTTCTTTTTGCACTTCAATGGTATTCGGACTCGTTAAATCAGCAGGTACTTTTAAGCGCTCAGCAAAATTAATAATCGTTCTAAAATATTGACTGGCATTCATCGACATACACCCTCCAACATCTTGCCAGAGTTGCACACGTGCATTTTCATCGGGCATTACACGCGCCACAACTTTAGCTTGCAAGGGGGATAATTTCGCAGAGGTTTTAGTGGAACAATCCCGATTTAAAGGAACTTCTGGCAATAAGCTTGCGATAGTAAGAGAATAGCCTTCTAAACATTTACGCTGTTTTTGTCTTGATGAATCAAAGGAACAAGCTGCCGGAGTCATTTGAACATGCATCACATAACCCGAAATATCAGGGTTCTCTGCAGCATGTAACGGCGCAGCAAGTGACATGACCAAGTAACAGATCAAGATCTGCAATGATCGAACTAACCGTCCCTTGAATAAATTCATAAATTTCATCAAATATAAAAACTTCATTGTTTCAAATTAAATGTCTTTGTTCCTTTAAGGTTCATTGCGCACAGGTATTGTCCCCATCCTTTTTTCTAAGGATTGCGCGCCTAGCCCTAACACAACACCATAATGCGTCGCATTGGTCATCACATGTTTGACGTAATCACGTGTTTCCAACAATGGAATCGTTTCTGTGTATTGATCAGCCGCCATGTTTTGAAAATCTGGCTGCCATCGTTTTGCACGATTTGGGCCAGCATTGTAACCTGCTGTTGCTAATACAGCATTGCCACTCAGTTGGCTTTGAATCATTGACAGATAGTATGTCCCATAACGAATATTGATATTCATTTCACTTAGAGCCGCTGGGTTATAAGTTTCACCCATTTGGCGTGCAACTAACTTTGCAGTATTCGGCATAATTTGCATTAAACCACCTGCACCCACATGTGAACGTGCGGATGTAACAAACCGACTTTCTTGGCGCATTAAACCATATGCCCAAGCTGGATCAATACCAGCATTGTAACTGTGACTCGTGACATTACTACGGTGTGGTGTTGTATAGCGATAAGTATCATTATGGCGCGAGGTTGTACGATCTGCGGCATAGATTGCTCGGTCATACCAACCAATATCATGCGCTTGCTTAGCGGCAGCTAAAAGTAAACCATCATCATGCTGCAAATACGCTTGGCGGACTGCCCAATTCCATTCGCGATTAATGTAATTTGCTGGTGCATCAATATTTTTTAACGCAAATGCACGTTTAAAGTGGATATTTTGGTTTAACCGTTGAATATCTTGTGAACTTGGTTGCTCGTTATAAGGCTGATGATTATAACGTTCGCCTAAACGATCTTTGGCTAGCAAATTATGGTAGTCATCCCCAGCTTGTGCCAGCTTACGATAAATCTGTTGAGCAGCTTGCTTTGAAGCAGCATCTGAGCGCTGTTCAGAAGCACGAGCAAGCCAGTACTGCCAACGATCTTCTTGTTTCTGCGTGATTGACATGGCATCAATTGCACGAATCAGGCTTTCCCAAGCACCAAAACGAATCGCTTGACGTGCATAAATTTCGGCTTCTTCTGGACTAAACGGATAACCATAACTTTGATCATAGGCATTTAACACTTCTCGGTTAAAGCCATTCTTCATGACCGTCGTTCCACCCACATAACCTACCGTACGATATAAATATTTTTGTACAGGTTGAGGAGTATCTTGTGCAATACGCTGAATATTTCCTAAAGCATTGGTGAAATCACTATCTGCGACACGTCCCAATGCAAAAATTAAATATGCATAATCAGCATCGCTGGCTTTAGGAGCATTCCATAAATATGCCAATGGATTGGCTTGGATCTGATTCAACTGAGCCAAGGACAAATCCAGACCTATAGTTTGGGCGGTCGCAATCGCTAAACCAGATTGACCTGCTCGCAGTTGTCCCCAAAGTCGTTGTTGACGATCTTGAGCAGTCATCAGAGGACTAGATAACATCAGTCGCCCTAAACCATTACACGATTCAGGCTGTGTACTTGTCGTTAACCAAATATCTTTATATTCAGCAAAAACTAGACTATCACCCGTTTTGGCACGGACTTGTGCAACCGCACAACTCTCTTCTTGGTCAGGATTAGTGACATAGCTGAGTACAGGTTTTGCTTCATTAAAACTGGCTTGTTTTACTTTTTCTTCGACATAATCTGCTGCTAATTTTTCAACCATCGCTGATTGAGGATAACGTTGCGCAAAAGCGATAATTGAAGAAGCAGGTTGTAGCCCTAGGTTGGTATTCAATTTCCAATACTCAGGGTAATAACCTAATACATCATTTTGCATTTCATATTGATATTGATCGAGCAATGCAATATTGCCAGAACTCGCAGCACGTAGAGCATCATTAAATTGTTCGTCTAGAGCATATACAGATGAGCAGATCACCACGCCTCCCATCGCAACAAGTCGACGGAAGTTTTTCTTGTTATTCAGTTTATTGATCATGGTTGTTGTAAAATCATGTTGCTTATTCATCTTCATCAATACATTTGCCCAATTTTCCCTGCCATCATAGTGTAATAAGTCTGCCTTCATACAATTGTTGTGTTATGTAACTTGCTGATTCATATTCATTAAAATTCATCCAATTTTATTCATAAACTGTCCATTTTTGTCAGTTTTTTATTCTCTGCGTTCTTACAAAAATACTGCTATAATCCGCGGTTTGTTTAAATCCACCTTGTTTAGGAGCCTGCATGACGGTTCAAACATTCATTCCAAGTGCTGTAAAAGCTGCTTCAGAAAACACTGTTACCCAGCCAACGCACACCACTGATGTTTCAATTAAAAAATTATATATTGAAACGCAAGGGTGTCAGATGAATGAGTATGACAGTCATCGTATGGCAGACTTATTGGGTGATTCACATGGTTATGTGCTCACTGACAATCCAAATGATGCAGACATTCTGCTCATGAACACCTGCTCAATTCGCGAAAAAGCACAAGAAAAAGTGTTCAGTGGCTTAGGTCGTTGGCGTAAACTCAAAGAACAGAATCCTGATCTGGTGATTGGTGTCGGTGGCTGTGTTGCCTCTCAGGAAGGTGACAACATTCAAAAACGTGCACCATACGTCGATATGGTATTTGGTCCACAAACCTTGCATCGTTTGCCACAAATGTTGGATCAACATCAAGCTCAAGTTGAAAAGCCAAAGAAAGAAAAAATCAAGCTAGTTGATATTTCTTTCCCAGATATTGAAAAGTTCGACTTTTTGCCTGAGCCACGTGTGGAAGGCTTTAAAGCATTCGTTTCAATCATGGAAGGTTGCTCTAAATACTGTTCATTCTGTGTGGTACCTTATACTCGTGGTGAAGAGGTTTCTCGTCCACTCGATGATGTATTGGCTGAAATCGCGGGCTTAGCTGAAAAAGGCGTGCGTGAGATCAGCTTGCTTGGTCAAAACGTGAATGGCTATCGTGGTGAAACCTTTGAAGGTGAAATTTGCACTTTCCCTGAACTGCTGCGTTTAGTTGCAGAAATTCCAGGTATTGGACGTTTACGCTATACGACTTCTCATCCGCTTGAGTTTTCTGATGATTTAATTCAATGCTATCGTGATTTACCACAAATGGTTTCACATTTACATCTGCCAGTACAAAGTGGTTCCAACGATGTGTTGCAAGCCATGAAACGTAACCACACCATTGATGTCTACATTGATAAAATTGCCAAATTACGTAAAGTTCGCCCAGATATGCATTTATCTAGCGACTTCATTATTGGTTTCCCGGGTGAAACAGATGAACACTTTGCGGAAACATTACAGTTTATTAAAGATTTAGATTTTGATCATTCATATAGTTTTGTCTATTCAAAACGCCCTGGTACGCCTGCATCTGACCTGCCAGATGATACCCCAGAACAGGTGAAAAAAGACCGTTTGGCTCAAGTTCAGCAAGTGATCAAACAATCAAGTATTGATAAAACTGATGCTATGCTGGGTAAAATTGAACGTGTCTTGATTGAAAAAGTATCGGATAAAGATCCAAATGTATTGGTTGGCACAGCAGACAATACTCGTTTGGTTACATTTATCGGTGATGCGACATGGGTTGGACGTTTCGCAGAGATTGAGATCACTGAAATTAAAACTTTAAATTTAGTTTATGGTGAACTCTTGAATCTTGAACCTGACGTGGCGTAATGTAAGGGTATTCCTACACGTGAGCTAAAAGGGTTTCTCTTGACTTCAGCGATTAAACGTACTGTAACGTTCCCTGAAATTTCCATGGAACATTTAAAACGAATGCTCGGTGCATACAACGGGCATTTAAAGCAAATCGAACAACGTTTAGATGTCAAAATTACTCACCGAGGCGATGCCTTTTATCTAGACGGTGATATAGAAACAGTCGAAAGGGCCGAGGCACTGTTGCAACGGCTCTATCAAGAATCAGAAATTTCCTCACAAATCAGTGCCGATGTTTTACATTTGATGATCCAAGGTTCACAGACAGATCGTGATTTCATGGATGATTCCGAACAAGAACATACAGGCTTAGATAGCGTTTGGTTACAGACCCGCAAAGGGCGAATCAATCCTCGTGGTGCCAATCAAAAGCGTTATGTACAACGTATTTTACAAAGCGATATTTCCTTCGGGATTGGCCCTGCAGGGACTGGTAAAACTTATCTAGCAGTTGCTGCTGCAGTGGATATGTTAGAGCGTAATGAAATCCAACGAATCTTACTGGTTCGTCCTGCGGTTGAAGCTGGCGAGAAACTCGGTTTTCTACCGGGTGACTTGACCCAAAAAATCGATCCCTATTTACGTCCACTTTACGATGCTCTCTATGAAATGCTGGGCTTTGAAAAAGTGGCCAAACTGATTGAACGCCAAGTGATTGAAGTTGCTCCGCTTGCCTACATGCGTGGACGTACGCTGAACCACTCATTCGTCATTTTAGATGAAGCACAAAACACCACACCAGAACAGATGAAAATGTTCCTTACCCGTTTAGGATTTGGTTCGCGTGCTGTGATTACAGGTGACGTGACACAGGTTGACTTACCTCGTGGGCAACAATCGGGCTTAGCACAAGCATTACGTGTACTGGAAAATGTACATGAAATTCATATCACGCGTTTCCATTCTCGTGATGTGGTACGACACCAATTGGTACAAAAAATTGTTGAAGCTTACGAAGGTTGGGACAGTGAACAGCAACGCCTGTCTGCTGAAGCCCGTGCCGAACGCAAAGCCAAACAAGAAGCATTGATTGCAGAAAATGATTCTGCAGCAGATGCGCAACACATTTAAAAATCCCCCTCACTCCCCCTTTTATTGCAATACTTTAATCGCATATCAGGGGGACGATTTTAAGGATCTATTTTGAAAATCAATTTAAGTCTTCAACAAGACTTTCAAGCGAATGAATTACCACTAAAACGTGGTCAAATTAAAAAGCAGATTGAAACCACACTCCGTCATGTCGGTTTCGACGTAGACTGCGAAATCGGAATTGCCTGCGTGGACCTCGCAGAAAGCCATGAGCTGAATCTGCAATATCGTGAAAAAGACAAACCGACCAATGTATTGTCTTTTCCAAGCGATATTCCTGAAGAAATGCTGAGTTTACTGGATGCTGAACCTTTGGGTGACTTGGTGATTTGTATCCCTGTGGTTTTACAAGAAGCCGCAGAACAGCAAAAAACACCAACTGATCATTTCACGCATTTATTGGTTCATGGCGTTTTACATTTACTTGGCTACGATCACGAAACCAGTGAAGCTGAAGCAGAAGAAATGGAAGCTTTAGAAATTGAGATTTTAAAAAAACTAGGGATTGCCAATCCTTATCAAGCCGATGAAAGCTAATTTAAGACACTATGTATATCGTTATTTTTAAAGCTACGATCAAACAACTTGATGCAACTTAATCTGAAATGGCACAGAAGCTGAGAAATAAAGCCTTGAGTCAATTTAACTGCATCAGGTTTGAAGCGTGTAATGAAAATGGTTTTGAAATTGCGTTGTCTTACTGGCGTGGCCTTGAAGATATCAAGCAGTGGCAACGCGATGCAGAACATTTAGTTGCTCAGCGTTTGGGTAAAGAAAAATGGTATCAGGATTTTAGTGTGGAAATCTGTACAGTTGAACGTGCTTATTTCAGTCAAAAAAGAGATTGTGTATAAATACCAACTTATCCACAAATGTAATAACAAAACGGCTGAAGATAAGGCATTAGGTTTTATTCAATATGCTGTTCGCCCATATAATCAATGCACTTCAAATTCAGCATCGACAGGATCAAAACGCCAGGTACGCACAATTCTAAGCTCAGAAATATCTTTCATATTGGCATCAAAAGCTCCAAATGGTGCTCCACGGCGCACTGAAGCTTTTGCCGCATCATCCAGAATCGCATGTCCTGAGCCTTCAATGAGACGAATGGCACGGATACCCCCCTGTGCATTCAGGATCACCATTAAACGTACTTCACCCGATAAATGTTGTTGTTTCGCTTCATCTGGATAATAACGATTACCGTATAGTTCAACTTTTTGACGAAATTTATCAAGATAAGCTGCTGACGCATCTTGTTTTGCCTGAATCCCATCTACTGTTTTAATACGTTGTTTACGACTAAAATTTTGCTGACGTTGTAAATATTGTGCTTCCAAACTCGCAACCATCGCGGCTTTGGCTTGAAATTGACTCTGTAACTCATCTAAGGTTTTTTTACGTTCAGTTTGCTCTACTTGCTTCTGCCAGCTTAAAACCGTCATGAGCACTTTTTCTTCAAATTTTAATTCTCGTTTTTGCTGGACTTTCTCTAAACTTTCGAGCTCAGACTCTCCTGTTGTCGCATCTGCTTCCATCGGAGCTGGCATATCACTCGACATACGATGTGCTTCACGAAAGTCACCTGAACCTTTTTGATCAGCTTGCGCCAAGAAATCGGCATCTTTGACTTTTTCTTGACTTGTACGAACCGTAACTGCGATTTCTTTGGTTGATGTATCTGTAGGTGATGGCATTGCGAACTGAATTGCAAGCACAGCACCATGTAGAAGCATCGCTAACGCAACTGCCCCTATAAAAATTGGATCTTGCCACCAGTAAGGGGACAGTACTGAACGAAAATTTCTTTTATTCCACATGGCATTCAAGCGACAAAATATGTCTCATCCCCAACAGCAATCACGGTATAAAACCAAACTAATATTCAAAATATTAAAAAAATGTGATCCACTTATAGTCACAGTGTTTCCGTACCATCATTTTATGAAAATGTAGCAATTAATTTTGCTACACTGCAAGTCAGAAATTTATTTTTATTTTTTAGCTAATACAAAGATCGTGGTATTGCAGTCAGATTTGTTGATGATTGAGTTCGGTTAGAAACATCAAAAAATCTATAATCAATTCACTTTCTGGAACAACTTTTATGCAAACGCTAATTTCATCCGTTGTTAAACGTCTACGTAAAGTTTACCAAAAAGCAGAAGAATTCATTGAAGAAGAAAGAGAATTTGCACTTTCACAGGTATTTGTGAATGCGACAATGGAGCGTTATGTCACAGAAAAAGTTGGAATTATTCAAGATCTACACGCTGATCTATATGATGGATGGCTACGTTTATATTCCACGATTGATGTTAAAGGGCTACATACCACGTTATCCGTTGATTTAAAACTTATTCAAATGGAAATGAATAAAGATGTTCAACTGATGGTGTTCGAACAAATTAGTAATACACAAGTGATTGAAGCATCATTTAAGAATATTTTCCAAAAATGGGGATTTTATATTGCGATTTGGTATTACCAAAAATTTCGTGATGAAGATCCTTTAGGAAAAATCTTAGAGCATTTTGAAGTTGTTTCAGTCAAAGATGAATTACTCTATTTAGATTTAAATCGCTGGTTTAAAAAGAAACCGAGTATTATTGAAACGCTGAGCAAAGTTCATGTAAACCGCGCCAGAGTCCGTCCAGCCGAACTGATTGTTTGGGGGAACGTCAATTTGGCTGCCATTTTGTATCCGCCAAATGAAGATGACTTTGATGAAGAAGGATTAGACGACACAGAAGTCACGCCAATTCAGCAAAAAGACACTAGAAAATAATCGTATTGAATAGGGTGGTATGAATTTCAGATTTATGCCACTTACTCAAATACCATCATGATTTATACGAAAAATTAACAAGCATTGAGTAAAAAACCTGATTTTTTCTTCATAATCTACAGGCATAATAATCATAAATCTTAATGATAAATGAATGATTGCTCATTGATGATCATTCAAAGGATATATAGCGTGATGACAAAGAAATTATTGAAAGTAGTGAGTATTACGTCGGCTGCCCTGTTCAGTGTCAGCATGTCTAGCCATGCTCTAGCAATGGCACCTTTCCAAGCAAGCTATCAATTTAGCTACAACAACAAAAACCTCGGTTCAGCGACACGTACACTTTCGCAACAAGGAAATAATTGGACCTATCAGTTTAGCGCAAAAGCAGGCGGAATTGCCTCAGCCTCGGAAACGAGTCAATTTAGCTTTGTGGATAATAAAATTACTTCACAAAAGTTTAGCCGCAGCAGCAAAATCTTAATTCACAGTAATACGATGAGTATTAACTTTAATCCAAACACTAAAGTTGTGAATACGAAAAAAGATGACACCGCCCGCTCATTCCCATGGCAAGCAGGTGCGTTAGATGAACTGAATGCTGAATTGCAAATCCGTGAGGATTTAAAAAGTAATTCACTTAGAACCAAATATTTAATTGCTGATGCAAAAGCTTTAGATGAACGCCGTTTTGTTAAGCAAGGCACAGAAACCATCAAAACCAATTATGGGACGTTCAGCACCATTAAAGTCGTTATGCAACACGATAAACCAGAACGTAATACGGTATTTTGGTTAGCACCAAAACTTGATTACCTACCTGTCAAAATGGCACATAATGATGGGAAATCTTCTTATGGCTTATTATTAACAGGCTATTCAGGCAAAACCAACTAACCATCTGGTCAATTTTAGCTTGCAATTTTTTAGATGCTTTTTAAAATATGCCTTTGCTTGAAAAAGCATCCGTTTAGAGGATTCTCCCGTGTACGCTTTAGAACAGAAAATCTTAAATGAAGGTATCGTTCTATCTGATCAGGTTTTGAAAGTTGATGCTTTCTTAAATCATCAAATTGACCCCGTGTTAATGCAACAGATTGGTAAAGAGTTTGCTGCTCGTTTTAAAGATGCAGGCATTACTAAAATTATTACGATCGAAGCTTCTGGAATTGCACCTGCAATCATGACTGGCTTGGAGCTGGGTGTTCCAGTAATTTTCGCGCGTAAATACCAATCTTTAACACTCAAAGATGATCTTTACCGTTCTAAAGTGTTCTCATTCACCAAACAAACTGAAAGCACTATCGCGATCTCTAACAAGCATCTTAACGCAACAGATAAAGCGCTTGTGATTGACGACTTTCTGGCAAATGGTCAGGCTGCACTGGGCCTCATCGACCTGATTCATCAGGCTAATGCGGAAGTTGTGGGTGTGGGTATCGTGATTGAAAAGTCATTCCAACCAGGTCGTGATGTGCTACTTGAAAAAGGCTATCGTGTTGAATCTTTAGCGCGTGTTGAGTCTTTGACTGATGGCAAAGTTATTTTTGTCACAGAATAAGATTGTGTATCGGGCAAAAAGCGGATGAATCTTCATCCGCTTTTTTATTTAACAACAATCCCAGTTATACAAGACTTTGGAAAAATCACGTTTCTTTAAGTCTTCAGGGTGAATAAAGAAATTTGCCACACCACAATCACCCCACATAATATTGACTCCTTTACTATCATCAGTATCGACCTGAAATAGTAAGATATAATCCATAATATTTTTATTATAGTCTCGTGGATCAGATTGAGTAAAATACGGATAACCGCCTAAGCGATGTCCCATTGCAGACAATGTCTCACTATATGCTACATAGAAGTCATTTTCACCTGTTCCAATATTAAAACCATGGTCATCAATACTGATTGGCTGCTGCTCAAGTTTAAATTCAACTGCGTATTGTCCATCAAAAGGTAAATAATCAAGATCATCTTCCTCGATTTCAATATCAGAAAAATCCTGTTTAAGCTGCTGAATATCATCAATCACATGCTCAAAATACAAAATCCGAAAATCTGATTGCTTTTGCTTATTGTCATAATTCATACCAAATGAATCATCAGCTGCAATATAAAATTGCAAAATTCCCTTGTCTGGGAAATTAGGTAAACTTGGAATTTCCGCAAAATTAAACTGGGCCAATAAAGCAAGAGGATTACCATTAGAATCTAAAGGATAAGCAGTATCCAAAGGTAAGTAAGGTTCTCCCCCAACCTTACTTTGCCATACAGTCAAAGCATCGTTTGAACTGAGCTGTAAAGTTACTGTTGGCAAAATAGTAGCTGAAATTTTTTCTAAGAATGGCTGCAAACTGTTCGGCAAAGTTTCTGGTTTAAAATTCATTGTACTGATTATCCATATCGTTATTTATAGAATCTAATATAAAACAATCAGCTATATTGGAATAGAGCATAAGGATTAAACTGCGACAATCAATGTCGCCAAATTGAAAAGATATTTATCACATAAATTCTGATAAAATCAGCGCGATCAAAAGCAAAAATAGGCGTGAAGATGCAAACATACCTGAACCTTTTACAACATATCCTCGACAATGGCGGCGACAAAGGCGATCGTACAGGTACGGGTACACGTTCAGTATTTGGTCATCAGATGCGTTTTGATCTTTCTAAGGGCTTTCCACTATTAACGACCAAGAAAGTGCACTTCCGCTCTATCGTGATTGAACTACTATGGTTTCTAAAAGGCGATACCAACGTTCAATATCTCAAAGATAATAAAGTCAGCATTTGGGATGAATGGGCGACCGCAGAACAAACTGCACGTTTTGGTCGCCCTGAGGGTGAACTTGGTCCTGTTTACGGGCATCAATGGCGTAACTTTGGCGCAACTCAAAATGAAGATGGTAGCTATCAGCAAAATGGTTTTGATCAGATTCAATGGCTTGTGAATGAAATTAAAACTAATCCCAATTCACGCCGTTTGATCGTTTCAGGCTGGAATCCCAATGAGGCTGGGAAAGTGGCCTTGCCGCCCTGCCATACCCTGTTCCAGTTTTTTGTTCAGGACAATAAGCTCTCATGCCAGCTTTACCAGCGCAGTGCGGACGTTTTCTTAGGCGTGCCATTTAATATTGCCAGTTATGCCCTACTTACACATATGATTGCTCAAGTTTGCGGCTTAGGTGTCGGTGACTTTGTTTGGACAGGTGGTGATACTCATTTATATGCTAATCACTTTGAGCAAGCACAATTGCAGCTTACACGTGAGCCGCTACCGTTGTGTCAATTAAAACTCAATCCTGAGATCACTGATATTTTTGACTTCAAATTTGAGGATATCGAAATTATTGGTTATGAGTCACACCCTGCTATTAAAGCACCAGTCGCAGTTTAAATCGATCAGAGAGAATATAAAAATGGCATGGCAAGGTATTGAAGTTGTCCACGTAGTCGCAATGGATAAAAACAACTGTATTGGCAAGGGCAATGCTTTACCGTGGCATATCTCAGCTGATCTCAAACACTTTAAAGCGATTACCCAAGGCGGTGTTGTCCTGATGGGGCGTAAAACCTTAGAGTCAATGGGACGCGCACTTCCAAATCGTGTGAATTGGGTCATCACGCGTGATGTTGAATGGCAATTTGAGGGCGTTAAAGTAGCACATAGCATTGAAGATGCTTTGACACATGCACTTACAGACGTACAACACGCTGAAAAAGCATCTTTATTTATTATTGGGGGTGGAGAGATTTTTACTCAAACCCTCGCAATTGGTGATCGTCTTGAATTAACCCATGTTGATCTAGATGTACAAGGTGATGCACATTACCCAAAAATCTCTGAGGATTTTCGCAAAGTAAACTCAGAACAACACATTGATGAAAAATCAAATATTGCTTTCGAGTTTGCGACCTACCAAAAATAAAAAATGGATCGCGCGTCATCATGCATAATATTGGATCACGTGAGTTTTTACTGGCGCTAGGCATTGGGCTATTACACAGTTTTTTTGCCTTATTTGTGATCCTCTCAAGTATCTGGTTATGTCTAGCATTCTGGATTCAACATCCTTTTGGAACAATCTTCAGCCGAATCATTATCATTCTTTGGGCACTGTTTGCACTTAGCCTACTTGGTGTTTATGTCAGTGGGCATATTTTTAGTCGCCGTACTGATATTTTAATTTACTGTGTTGCCTTCGCCTGTTCACTGGTCTGGTATTTTTCATTAGAGGCTCGACAAGATCGTGACTGGAATCCTGAAGTCGCTGAGCAGCTTACTTACCAAAAGCAAGGCAATCTAGTACAGTTGCATAATGTGCGTAATTTTAATTGGCATAAAGACGGCACTTATGACATTCGCTGGGAAAATCGTACAATTGACCTAGATAAAATTACAGGCGTCAATGTTATCACATCCTACTGGATGGGACCTCAAATCGCGCATACGTTAGTGAGTTTCGATTTCTCAGATCAAAAACCTTTGGTTTTTTCTATCGAGATTCGCAAAGAAAAAGGAGAAGAATTTTCCGCGATTGGTGGCTTCTTCCGTAAATATGAACTCAGTTTAGTGGCTTCTGATGAAAAAGATTTGATTTATACGCGAAGTAATATTCGTCATGAACAAGTTTATTTATTTCCAATAAGAATGCCTCAGACTGAACGTAAAGCGCTATTTATCGAATATCTACATAAAGCAGATGAGTTACGTGCTGAAGCAAAATGGTACAACACGCTCACAAGCAACTGTACAACACTCGTTTTTGACATGATCCAAGCGATCAACCCACAAACTTTACCTAAAGATTATCGTTTACTGGCTTCAGGCTATTTGCCCAATTATCTTTTTTATCTACAAGCACTTAATCAAAATTATAGTATGAAAGAATGGTATCAATTGGCATGGATCAATACACGTGCTGAAAAATATGAACAACAACCAGATCAATCCAGTGAATATTTTTCGAAAATCATTCGACAAGGATTACCAAAAGCAAATTAGTCCATTTCGCTTTTTAACAAAACAATACTGAATCTCCTTCTATAGTCCATCTTGATTGATTTAAATCAATCAAGATATATGCATTCACTTGATGATCGCGAATCCACTATCATCCTCGCAAATTATTGCAAGATCGTGGATAGAAATGCCACATCATGAATACATAGGAAAAATATGCTCAGGCTTAGGTGAATTTTTATGAAATTTATAAGGGATACTGAATCAGTTATTTGATTTTGTGACATAAAAAGCTAAATCTCTGATTGATGATGGGCTTTTACTTTTCATTGACTTCGTATACTTTATTAGTATTCTTAGAATTAAAAATTGGGAAAATTTATGCAACAAGCATTATTCGGTGGAGGTTGCTTTTGGTGTGTAGAAGCTGTTTTTCTACAACTAAAAGGCGTCGAAAAAGTTGTGAGTGGTTATGCTGGTGGTATCGTTCACAATCCAAGTTATGATCAAGTTTGCCAAGGTAATACTCAACATGCAGAAGTTGTATTGATTGACTTTGATGAACAGCAAATCAATTATACTCAACTCCTAAATGTTTTCTTTACCACCCATGATCCAACTACTTTAAATCGTCAAGGTAATGATGTTGGCACCCAATACCGTTCTGTTGTCTATTATTTTAATGATGAACAAAAGCAGCAAGCGGAGAAAATTATTCAAGATTTAGAAAATGATGGTCTCAATATCGTAACTGAACTTAGCCCAGCACCAACATTTTACCCTGCTGAAGAATACCATCAAAATTTTTATGCCCGTAACCCATCACAAGGTTACTGCAATTTTAGCATCCCACCAAAACTGTCAAAATTGCGTTCAAAATATCTCGAACTACTCAAAACAGAGTAAGCATAAAAAAAGCAACTCACTGAGTTGCTTTTTTATGAAATAAATTTTAGTTTTCACTCACAAATGCAATATCACTCAACCCTGCTTCACTCGCCCGTGACATGACTTGCGCTACTGTATCGTATTTTGATTCTTTATCAGCACGTAACTGTACTGTCGGTTTTGTTTCTGCTTTTGCTGCTTCTTGGAAACGCGTCTGTAACTCATCCAAACTAATAATTTGAGCATCCCACGCCACTTCACCTTTTTCATTAATACTGATGGTGATTGCTTTTGGTGGTGGGTCTACAATGTCAGCAGTCGTTTTTGGTAAAGCTAATGGAATTGATGGGTTAGCAACCGTTGCTGTGACTAAAAAGATAATCATCAATACCAACATAATGTCGATCAGAGGAATGAGATTCATCTCATTCATGCCACTGTCGTGGTCTTCACCCAATTGAAAGCCCATCTTAAGCTTGACCTCCAACTAAACTTTGTTGAGTCGCTTTAGTTTCTGTCTTTGCAGGTGTTTCTTGCTGCAACATCGTATCGATTAACAAGCTATGTGCTTGATCTTGTAAATCATGTGCTAAACCACGATTGAAACGTACACAAATGTTGTAAGCCAATACCGCAGGAATCGCCACAGATAAACCCAAGCCAGTCATGATCAATGCTTCACCAACAGGAGTTGCAACTTGAGCTAAACCCGCCTGACCGCTCGTACCTACAGCGACAAGTGCATGGAAAATACCCCAAACAGTCCCAAACAAACCCACAAATGGCGCAAGCGAAGCAATTGTTCCAAGAACAGATACACCTTTTTCTGCTTGAGATTTTTCAGCCGAGATTTGACGAAGTAAAGCTTGCTCAGCAACCGCTTTGCGTTGTTCAAAGGTCAAAGGTTGTAACTTAGATTTAAGCTGAGCCAAAGCTTGAACAAGTTGACTGTAAGCCTGTTGTTTTAATTGGCGTGTTCCTAATAGACGTAGAATAAAGATCGTCCACGTTGCAATCGACATTGCTAAAAGGATGAAATACAGGGTTTTACTCACTGCATCTGCATGTTGCCAATAAACTGAAAAGTTCATATACGAACTCCTGATTTAATCTGTCACTAGGACGCAAATTTATTAAGGATTAAATTCAAACGGTTGCTCTGTTTTGATTGGATAAGCAATACCATTTTCCATATACGGTTTAAACTTTGAACTTCTAACAGCGCGTAAAGCCTTTTCATCAAGACTTGGTAAACCACTACTACGAGTAATTCGAGCATTGGTTACTTTACCTTTTTCATCTGCCTCGATATAGATCGTAATTAAGCGTGTCTGATTTTCTAAATCTTTCGGAGTAAATGATACTCTTGGAGATCTACTCCATTGAATACCTGTCCCCCCGATAGAAACTCGTTTTGGTGAAGAATCAGCAGCTGGCTGTGCTTTAGGCGCCTCTGGTTGCACAACAGGCTGTGGTTTTTCCACTGGCTTTTCTGTCACAGTTGTACTAACAACCTTCGTTTCAACTTTGGATTCGACTTTAGGTTCAGTCTTTTGCACTATTTTTTTTGGTGTTTCTGCTTTGACCTGTTGTACTTTTTCAACTTTTTTCGGTGGTGGAGGTAAAGGCTTATCAATCACTTTTACTTCTTTCACTTCCTTTTTAGGTTCAGGTTTTGGCTTTTCTTTCGGCTTAGGTGGTTCTGGTTTAGGTGGTTCCGCAATTTTAACAAACTTAACCTTGAGTGGCTTTTTCTCAATTGGTTTTAACTCAATTGGCTTCATGTGGCTAACTGCCCACAGAACTCCTGCATGTCCAATCACAACCGCAACAAGTGCAGTGATGATCTTCTTTTTCATCGAGTGTGGCATATTCAATATCGCAGGAGATTGACTCATAAGAATCTAAGTACCTAATAGATGGTGAAATCTTTACAAAGTGAAAAACGATTTCAGTCATCGGATAGAACAATTAAAGTGGCGCAATAATAAATGAGAAGTGTTTTCATTTGCAACTATTTTTTTGTGAACATCTTTTAATTGATTGATCAATTTCTCTGTACACGACAAAAAAAGATAACTCATTGAAATAATGGCATAATACTTGTTTTCTGACGACGAATATGAT
>NZ_NHRP01000041.1:0-22616 GCF_002165385.1 Acinetobacter sp. WCHA39 | reverse complement strand
GACAATAGCAAGAGTGAACCACCTGATCCCTTCCCGAACTCAGAAGTGAAACCTCTTAGCGCTGATGGTAGTGTGGCCTTTGCCATGTGAGAGTAAGTCATCGCCAGCTTTTAAATCTAAACACCCCTATTCGAAAGAGTGGGGGTGTTTTTTATTGAAATAAGAAAATGAAAATAGGGTTTATGCTAATATCCTTATAAAGGTTTAGATTATTTATAACGATGATTCAAAAAAATATTTTATGGGTAGATTGTTGTGCCGCTGTTTCAGCAGGTTTAATAGTTTTGCTTGTAGCACAATGGTTAAGTCAAATGTATCATTTACCAAAAAGCATCATCATTTTTATTGGTTGTACTAATTTATTGTATGCATGTTATTCATTTATATTAGCAAATTATAGAAGGCGATCAGCTACTCTCATCAATATTCTTGTGATAGCAAATGGATTTTGGTGCATTATTTGTTTGATTATAATATGGTGGTTTTGGCATGAAATGACGATATTGGCAATTATGCATATTGGTGGAGAAGCAATTTTTGTCGCTACTTTGGCAAAATTCGAGTATCTCTGGAGAAATAGGCTAGTAGTTAGTAACTTTATTTCGTAGTTAATATTAAATCTAAGAACTATAAAATAATTAAGCTTAAATAAATCAAATATATATCTAAAAGATCTGAACTCAAATTTCTATAATAGCTAAAAAGTCAGGTGTATTTTTTGTTCTATTTTTAATTTAAATATTTATAAAATGGATCATTTAAGTGAAAATTTGATTAAGTGGTTATTCTAGTTTTCATCATTTACATAGATATAAATAATAGATTATTGAAAAAGTGGGGTGTAAATATAATGGAAAAAAATTGGTTGAGAGCGAGAAGAAGTTATTGTTGGAAAAATTAAAAATTCGCTTTGAAAACAACATGGATCGACATTTAAACTTAAGTTGGTATCAGCTTGAGGAAAGATTAAAACAAGTTCCAGATAAATTATGGTCATTGCATCAAATGGAAGAGACTGGCGGAGAACCAGATATCATTTCATTTGATTCAAAATTATCTGAAATTATCTTTTATGATTGTGCTGTAGAAACACCAAAAGGGCGTAGAAGCCTTTGTTATGATCGTGCTGCTTTGGATGCACGGAAAGAACATAAACCAATTAGCAATGCTGTTGATGAAGCAGAAGTGATGGGAGTTGAATTGCTGACAGAAGAGCAATATAAGCAATTACAGTCTATTGAGCATTTTGATTTAAAGACGTCGAGTTGGGTGAAAACGCCAGATGATATTCGGGTGAAAGGAGGAGCTATTTTTGTGATTGTCGTTATGGACGAGTTTTCACTTATCACAATGGTGCTCAATCTTATTATTCAACTCGAGGATTTCGTAGTTTGTTAAAAATCTAAGTTCCATTGGGATGAATGATTCCTTGTAGGAAGTTAAAGTAATCGAACCAATTGAATATTTTTTTAATTTTAAATTTTGCCAAGCGCTTGCTTGGTTTTTATAGTTTTGATACCTTAGTGCTCACTAAATACTCGAAAACAATGATCAATAATTATTAGGAAGCAAGCATGCTACTCAACCCTTTATATTACACCGAGCAACATTTAGCCTTTGCTGAGAGTGTTAGGTGCTTTACTGAAAAGGAAATTAGTCCTTTTATCACTGAATGGGATGAAGCAGAAACCTTTCCGAGAGAACTTTACAAAAAGGCTGCTGATATTGGCTTGCTTGGTGTGGGCTTTGATGAAAATTATGGTGGTATTGCGGGAACGGATGCATTTTATACTCTGCTTGCCTCAGTGGAGTTGGCGAAGTGCGCATCAGGTGGTTTGGCTGCATCATTGCTTTCACATACGATTGGAACACCACCAATTCAGCATTTTGCTCAAGAAGAGGTCAAGGCTGAAGTCTTACCACAAATTTTGTCAGGAGAAAAAATTTCTGCATTAGCAATTACTGAACCTAGCGGTGGTTCGGATGTTGCGGCTTTAAAAACCAAAGCGGTTCGAGATGGTGACGATTATATTGTCAGTGGTGAAAAGACCTTTATTACATCGGGTATTCGAGCAGATTATTATTCAGTAGCAGTACGTACTGATCCTGATGCTAAGGGGGCTAATGGTATTTCAATGCTCTTGATTGATGCGCATAGTGAAGGCATTAGAAAATCAAAGTTAGATAAAACGGGGTGGTGGGCATCGGATACAGCGCATTTGCACTTTGATGATGTACGAGTGCCAGCCAAAAATTTACTTGGTGCCGAAAATATGGGCTTCTTTGTCATTATGAACAACTTTAACATGGAGCGATTTTTTCTTGCAGCCAGTAGCTATGGTTATGCGTTGGTTTGCTATGAAGAAGCTTTGGATTGGGCTAAACAGCGACAAACTTTTGGTAAACGCTTAATTGATCATCAAGTTGTTCGTCATAAGCTAGTAGATATGGCGACACGTTTAACTTCAACTCGTGCGCTATTGGAAGATACAGCCTATCGTTTAGGAAAACCAGAATTGCAGGGTAATGAACTGATTGCACAAATTTGCATGCTTAAAAATGTAGCAACACAAACCATGCAATTTTGTGCTGATGCTGCCGTTCAGACTTTAGGAGGGATGGGTTTTATGCGTGGCACAAAATCTGAACGTATCTATCGTGAAGTGAAAGTGAACATGATTGGTGGTGGTGCAGAGGAAATTATGAAAGACCTTGCCAGCCGCCAACTCGGTTATTAAGCGAAATTTTAAGGCTTTAAACCATGATGAGATTGGTCTAAAGCCGTATTTATAAAAGAACAACTCGTTAAATAATAATTTAGGAAAAAGACATGGATGGTTTATCACTTAACCCGATTTATTACACATCTGAACATCGGGCCTTTGCAGACAGTGTCAAACGGTTTGTAGAGAAAGAAATTTCACCTTATGTGAATGAATGGGATGAGGCAGGAATATTTCCACGAGAACTTTATCAAAAGGCTGCAAGTGTCGGTTTAATGGGGCTCGGCTATGATGCTGAACATGGTGGCATTCCCGATGCAGATGCCTTCTACGTGATGTTGGCAGCAATTGAGATGGCAAAAGCTGGATCTGGTGGTGTGCATATTTCGCTTATGATCCATAGCATTGGAACACCACCCATTCATCATTTTGCTCGACCTGAGATTCGTAATGAAGTTATGCCACAGATTATTGCAGGTGAAAAAATATCAGCCTTGGCAATTACAGAGCCTAGTGGCGGTTCTGATGTCGCTGCAATTAAAACCAAAGCAGTTCGAGAAGGAGATCATTTTATTTTGAATGGTGAAAAGACCTTTATCACATCAGGAATGCGAGCAGATTATTATACGGTTGCGGTCAAAACTGATCTAAATGCCCAAGGTGCCAAAGGGATTTCCATGTTATTGGTCGATGCGCATAGCAAGGGAATAACCAAATCACCATTAAAGAAAATGGGTTGGTGGGCATCAGACACTGCGCATTTGCATTTTGACAGTGTCCAAGTCCCAGTTAGCCATTTGTTGGGCGAGGAAAACGCCGGTTTTAAAGTCATTATGAATAACTTTAATATGGAGCGTTTTTGGCTAGCCGCGATGGCATATGGTTATGCTTTGGTCTGTTATGAGGAAGCCTTAGATTGGGCAAAACAGCGACAAACTTTTGGAAATCGCTTGGTGGATCATCAGGTGGTTCGCCACAAACTCGTAGATATGGCAACTCAATTGACTACAACACGAGCATTATTAGAAGATACAGCTTATCGAATGGGACAAAAACAGTTACAAGGGGCAGACCTCATTGCACAAATTTCGATGTCAAAAAATGTAGCGACTCGTACGATGCAATTTTGTGCGGATGCTGCGGTGCAAACTTTGGGTGGAATGGGTTTTATGCGTGGAACGAAGTCCGAAAGAATTTATCGTGAAGTCAAAGTGAATATGATTGGTGGTGGTGCTGAAGAAATCATGAAGGATTTGATTAGTAAGCAGCTAGGCTATTAATACCTTCATGGCAAATAAAAAGTGCGGTTAATTTCCGCACTTTTTATTTTCAAATTTATTCTAGCTCAGCTAACTCTTCTAAAGAGATTTGGCGGATTTCAAATATAGGTTGTTTTAGAAATGAATTTAGTGCTTTGATATCAATAAATTTTATGTTGTCGAGTGCAATACCTTCGATACTGTCTTTTTCAGCATCGTAACGAATATCTGGAGTTTGTTCGATAAATTGTTTGAATAACAGCGGGCTATCGCTTAATTCTGCAAGAGGTTTGTCCATTAAAGCTTCAAACGCATAGTCCATTGCATAAATATTAGTCTCCCAAGAAACATCACTAAAGTTTTCATCTTGGCTAGAAATAATGCTGCCAGTTTCATAGCCACTAAAATAGTCTTCTTCAGAGTTGATCCAAAGCACATAGCAGGGTTGTGATGCATCAACTTCCAATAATTGGTACCAGACAATACCTGAGATTTTAGCAAATTCAAAAGCATCATCTTCATTCAATTTAGGAATTTCACCATCATCTATATTAAAAGTTTTTCCTGTTTTTTCTAAAATTAAAGCTTCAAGTTTTTCGTAGATTTCATCATCTGCTTCACCATTGCCAATGTCATAGTTACATAGTTCATCATAGTATAAGCCTTCGACGACTAGTGATTTGTATGCCTTTTCAGCTTCAGCTTTATCTGTATAAATCTGCTTGATCGCCCCAGTTGAAACACAATTGGTCAGATGCCATTCATCATTATAGGCAAAGTCATTTTGACGAATCACGTATTGGATATTGCTCATTTTTATTTCCCCTTAAATTAAGCGATTTTCATTTTTAAGTCTTGCAGTTTGGCTGCGCTTGGCGGGACGGCCATTCCATTGTCCATCCAGAGTTCAAAACGCATTGGATTGAAAAAGAAGTCTGGACTAATATCAAAATCAATAAATTTAGCTTCGCTTTTTCCCATCATCGGCAGAATGGTATTGATAAACCAGCTGTTATGCGTGATCAGTAAGGACTTTAATTGACCTGTGACCGATAAAGGCGAGAGTAGTGTTGCTGAAATTTTTGGATCATCAATCACATCACGGTGGAATTTTTCGAGGCGTTTAGCCAGTCCATCTGTAGGAATATCCTGCATTGCAGCAACGAAGTCTCCAATCGTTGGAATAAAGCGGTGATGGAAATCCACTAACAGATGATCTTTTTCGCACAGGTCTTTGACCTCGATGCTTTTACCCGCACTATTTTCGAAGTGATGTCCAAAAATCGGAATAATCACTTCCTGAACCCCCCAAAAGGTATGCAGGATACGATGGCGGTTATCGGTACAAAGCATTTTGGTGCTGTCAATCAAAGCATGAATATCAATATAATCTTCAAGCTCGCCCCCACGACGTTTCACCGAAATATTGGCATGTTGGACTGGATTCATGGCATTATTATTCTGCTGTTATATTGCTTGCAGATTAACAAAGAATTTTTACAATAGAAATACCATGATTGGGTGGAACGTTAAGTTATGTCGTCTCATATCTTACTTATTTTAAAGCCATTTCCCAAATCATTTCAGTCAATTCATCCACTTTGACTTTACCTTCAGGTCTGTACCAAGTCACTGACCAAGAAATAGAACCACCCACCAATCGACGCCAAATAAATGCATCATGTTTAACTTTGCCTTGGGCACGTAATTTTTCAATCACGTTCAGCCAAACTTGCTCATATTCATTACGCATCTTTAGAAGATAGTCTTGTTTCTCTTTGGAGAGGGCAAACCATTCATGAACGAGTACGGCCATTGCTGCACCTGTATCCCCAGTAATCGAAATCAGTTCAGCTTTGATTAAATCACGTAATTGTTGTTCTGGCTCATTTGAACGTTCAGCCGCTTCTTTAAGCCGTGCAAAGTTATAAATAATGGTTTGTTCCATGACAGTCGCTAAAATTTCATCTTTACTTTTGAAATGATGGAAAAGACTACCTGACTGGATACCAATAAATTCACCCAATTGGCGAACCGTGGTTTTGTCATAACCTTGTTTATAAAATAGATAAGCAGCGCCAAGCAATAAACGCCCACGTGGGCTATCGTCAAAACATACAATTTTAGGTATTTGCTCAATTGAAGTTGCGATCATGCCAGTCCGTCTATCCTATTAAATCTAGTGAGCATTGTAACAAAATTCATTTCATGAATTGTCTTATCTTTTTATAACAAGCATTTGCTTGGATTTGTCTATTTTTGCCAATACAGCATATCATTATGTACTTTACAAACCAAGCACTTGCTTGGTAATGTTATGCCAATTTAGAAATAACAATGAGAAAGCGCATGACAAGCATCAAGCAGGATGATCAGAAGGTAATCAAAATTGGGTGTGCATCAGGCTTTTGGGGGGATACCAACACAGCCGCTTTTCAGTTGGTACATTTAAGTGATATTGATTATTTAGTGTTTGATTATTTGTCAGAAATTACCATGTCGATCATGGCAAAGGCAATGATGACTGATCCAAATCATGGTTATGCCTTGGATTTTGTTAGCCGAGTTATGTCGCCACTGATTAATAAAATTGCTGAGAAAAAAATCAAAGTCATTAGTAATGCTGGCGGTGTTAATCCTTTAGCGTGTCGTGATGCCTTACAAAAAATAATTGATGAAAAAGGCTTGGATTTAAAAGTTGCTGTGGTACTTGGGGATGATGTGTTACCCAAACATGCTGAATTACTCAAGCAAAATGTTCAGGAAATGTTTAATGGCGAAGCTTTACCACATCATGTAGCCAGCAGTAATGCCTATTTAGGGGCGATTGCGATCCGTGATGCCTTGGATTTAGGTGCGGATATTGTGATTACAGGTCGGGTGGTCGATTCGGCTGTGGTACTTGCACCATTACTGCATGAATACAAATGGTCACTGGATGATTATGACAAGTTGGCACAGGGTTCATTGGCAGGGCATGTGATTGAATGTGGTGCTCAATGTACAGGTGGTAATTTTACCGATTGGCGTTTAGTACAAGGCTTTGACAATATGGGCTTTCCAATTGTAGAAGTCAGTGCCGATGCTTCCTTTATTGTGACTAAACCACAAGGCACAGGTGGCTTGGTTTCAACAGCAACAGTCGCAGAACAAATTGTTTATGAGATTGGTAATCCTCAAGCTTATTTACTTCCTGATGTGACGGCTGATTTTAGCCAAGTTCATTTAGAGCAAATCGGTGAGGATCGAGTAAAAGTTACAGGTGCAACTGGTCGTGCACCAACGCAGCAATATAAAGTCAGTGCTACCTATGCGGATGGTTATCGTGTTTTAGTGAGCTTCTTAATTGCAGGTCGTGAAGCACCTGAAAAAGCGCAAACTATTGCCGATGCGATTCTAAATAAATGCGAACGTGTATTGGCTTTACGTTCAGTTTCGCCATTTAGTGAAAAATCGGTGGAGATTCTGGGTATCGAATGTACCTATGGTTCGCATGCCAGAGTGAAAGATAGCCGTGAAGTGGTCGTCAAGATTGCTGTGAAACACATGTTTAAAGAAGCCTGTATGTTCTTTGCTTCGGAAATTGCACAGGCATCTACAGGTATGGCACCTGCATTGGCTGGGATTGTTGGTGGTCGTCCTAAAGCTTCGGCAGTGGTGAAGCTTTTCTCTTTCTTAATTGATAAAGATCAAATCAAGGTTGAGGTGGATTTTGTAGGGCAACGTCATCCAGTTCAGATTCCAACAGGCTTAGCTCCACAAGATATTAACCTGCATTCAGTGGGTGAAGTGGCGAGCTATCAAGGAGATGAAATTGAAGTGCCGTTAATTGAAGTGGCACATGCACGCAGTGGCGACAAAGGCAATCACAGTAATATCGGGGTGATTGCACGTAAGACAGAGTATTTACCTTGGATACGTGCTGCTCTGACAGAAGCCAATGTTGCAGACTATATGCAGCATGTACTTGATCCTGAAAAATCAAAAGTGATTCGTTATGAATTGCCAGCCATGAATGCACTGAATTTTATGTTGGAAAATGCATTGGGTGGTGGTGGGATTGCCAGTTTGCGGATTGATCCGCAAGGTAAGGCTTTTGCACAGCAGCTATTAGATATGCCAGTGAAGGTGCCCAAAAAACTAATCGCCTGATCACATCAATATCAACTAGTGTATGAGTTGCGCTTGCACGAGATATTGCAAGCGAAATCAATACGTCTTTTTATAGTATGTCTAGTCCACAAGAAATGAGATAGTTATAGATTGAGTCATAGTGCTTTTGAGGTCTTGTGGGGTCTGTTCCATCTACAGCCGGAATAAAAATAACCATACCTTGTCGAGCCCGAGTCAATAGAACTCTATAGGCGTTGATAAGATAGCTTTTAGTCGAGTCTTTATTAATATTTTGCCACTTTGAGCCTTTAAAACTTTGAAATTGCCAACCTTGATCATAATAAAGATTAATATCCCAAGTTACACAGGTATAGTCGATTTCAAGCCCTTGGATATCGAACTCCGTTGCAATATCCTCTAAGTAATAAGATGATCGGGTATCATCTTGATGATTTAAAAACCAATCAGTTGGAGATATATCATTCTTAACATAAATACCTTCTGCTTTTAGTCTTTTAGCGCCTGAACTTGCAATCAGTCCAACTCGCTCAGTACCTCTAGCTTGATGTTTTAACCAGGCTTTTGCCTTGGCTAAGTCTCTCGTGATTTTAATTGGATAATTATGTTTGATGTCTTGGTAAATTTGAGCGGCTTGATCATTTTCATTTTCTAAAATAGATTGGATTAATGACGCAACTTTTTCACTTCGAAATGAGCGGACAGAGGTGGCTAAATGAAGATCAGTTCTTTGATGTCCATGTTGCTGTAACCAATTTGATAAATCTGGATCATTTAGATAGGTATTTGGTTCAGCCAAAATTTTATCTGAATAATAAATATCCCAAGATGAGTATTTTGTTTTTAGCGACTGAATCCATTCTGAAACACCTGCTTCACCTGTATTGATTTCTTGTCCGCCTCCGATTAAACATATAATTGCACACCAGTCATCATGTCGATCCATTACACTGATTAGATATTCTGGTTCAGACATATCAAAGTTTGGAATTCCTTTTTTCTGTTGCATGAACTTGGAGACTTGTTCTTTTTGCCAAGCTCTTTGTGCTTCATCGAAAACAACAACTTTTTCAATCGGCGCATGAGGTGTTCTTAAATTATCATCTCTAAAATGATGAATATTTTGAATAAAAGCCTTGGCTTTTCGTTCAGCCTCTGTACGTGAAACTCTCTGGCCACTTTTTTTAGCAGATTCTACTGAATCTCTGGTTAAAGCTTCTCTCAATACATCTACTAACGGACCATTGCCAGATAAAAATACTGAATGTTCTGATTCATCTGCTTTAAGTCGCTCATTCGCGATATTTAGACCCGCAAGAGTTTTCCCGGCCCCGGGAACACCTGTCAAAAAGCAGATTGATTTTTTATGTTGGGTTTTAGAGTCTTCGATAATTGTATTTATTAAATGAGAGGTATTTGATAGGTTAATTGTACCAGCATCACTCCTTGAAATTTCTTTAACACTATGACCTTTATATAAGGCTTGAGCAGCCTCAATAATCGTTGGTGTCGGCTTATAAACGCTATTTTCCCAATTATGAATATCTAAGCTTTCTGTAGTTTTTGCTTGGTCTAAAATTTGAAGCAATATCTCTTTGAAATTTTCTTTATTACATAAAATGCAAGTGGTCAGGTTCAATGAATCATTGATATTAGAGGGTTTACTTGGAGCATTTGTAGCAATAAGAATGGGGACAATCGTTTTATTATGGCTGCCTTCATGAAAATTCTGTAAGTCGAGGCAATAGTCGATTGTTTGATTTTGAGCATAGTTTGAATAATTTCTGTCGCCTACTTTGAACTCAATTACACAGATCAAATTATTAATAATTAAAATGTTATCTACTCGTTTGCCCATTCTGGGGATAGAAAACTCGAAATATAAATGTCCACAAACATCTTTAAGCGCTTGTTGTAGAAATTCAATTTGTTCTAGCCAAGCATTTTTCTGCAAATCTTCTAAATCATGTTGATGATGGCGTGCCAGTTGTCCAAAAATTGTATTTTTATTTTCGTTTAAAAAAGAATCTATCGAACTTTGATAATAACTTGTATTCATTGTGAGTTTTTAAATTTTAAAAATTTTAAATTGAACAATATCTTAGCATCAAAAATAATCAATTACTTAAAATGTTATGACTTCTACTCTAAGTCACAATATGCACTTTACAAACCAAGCACTTGCTTGGTAGTGTATAGGCATTCAAAATAATACATGAATGGATTTTATTAAAATGGCTTACCAATCAATTTTCAGGGCAGATGCATTTGCTGACCAAGTGATTGTCGTGACAGGCGGAGGTTCTGGTATTGGTCGTTGTACCGCACACGAATTGGCTTCTTTGGGCGCTCAGGTGGTGATCACTGGCCGCAAAATTGAAAAGTTAGAAAAAGTCAGCCAAGAAATTTTAGGAGATGGTGGCAAAGCCCATTTTATCGTCTGCGATAACCGTGATGAAGAACAAGTCAAAAATATGATTGCTGAAGTGATTGAAAAATTTGGCAAGCTAGATGGTCTTGTCAATAACGCAGGTGGGCAATTTCCATCTGCACTTGAAAGTATTTCTGCCAATGGCTTTGATGCAGTAGTACGTAATAACTTGCATTCAACGTTTTACCTGATGCGTGAAGCCTATAACCAATGGATGGCAAAACACGGTGGTAGCATTGTCAATATGGCTGCCGATATGTGGGGCGGTATGCCAGGAATGGGACATTCAGGTGCAGCACGTTCAGGTGTGGATAACCTAACCAAAACCGCTTCAGTTGAATGGGGACGTTCAGGCGTTCGGGTTAATTGTGTCGCGCCGGGTTGGATTATTTCTTCTGGTATGGATAACTACAGTGGTGACTTTGCCAAATTTATTATTCCAAGTTTGGCAGGTAATGTGCCCTTAAAACGAATGGGTACTGAGTCGGAAATTTCTTCAGCGATTTGTTATTTACTCTCTGATGCTGCTGCATTTGTTTCTGGGGTGACATTAAGAGTTGATGGTGCTGCTTCACAAGGAACACGGATGTATCCGTTAGCAGATGCAACCAATAGCCAGTCTTTTAATGGCTTCCATCGTGCATTTATTCCTGATGTACTCAAAGATCAGATTGAAAAAGCAGAGCAACAATCTGCCCAAGTGCAAGATGCAAACAAGGATTAAACCATGACGATTCTTCAATCTGAAATTGCAGTTGGTAGTGAACAATATCAACAAAATAGAGATGCTTTATTAAACCAAATTGCAGAAGTGCGTGCCGTACAGCAAAAAGGTATTGATAAGTCTTATGCAGCAAAGCCGAAGTTTGATAAGAAAGGCAAAATTTTACCGCATGAGCGGGTACGTTTACTTCTCGATGCTGATTCACCTTTTGTGGAGTTATGCGGTCTCGTTGGCTACAACATGCATGATGATAAAGATGGCTCTGAAGCGGGTGGGGGTATTATTGCAGGAATTGGTTTTGTCAGTGGTGTTCGTACTTTGGTCACTGCCAGTAATAGCGCAATCAAAGGCGGCACCATGTCACCGATGGGTGTACAAAAAACCTTACGTTTGCAAAAGATTGCGCTTGAACAGAAATTACCGATTGTGACATTGACCGAAAGTGGTGGGGCGAACCTGAACTATGCGGCAGAAGTATTTACTTATGGCGGTATGACTTTTGCCAATCAGGCACGAATGTCTGCGGCAGGGATTCCACAAGTATCAGTTGTGCATGGTAATGCCACCGCAGGTGGTGCGTATCAACCAGGTCTATCTGACTATGTGATTGCTGTGCGTAAGCAAACCGAAATGCTGTTGGCTGGTCCACCATTATTGTTGGCGGCAACAGGTGAAGTGGCGACTGCCGAAGAATTGGGCGGTGCAGAAATGCATACCCAATTGTCAGGTGTGGCGGAATATCTGGCTGAAAATGATGCTGATGGCATTCGTATTGCTCGTGAAATTTTTGAGCATTTGAACTGGAAAGAACAAACCAAAAGTCTCGATCAGGATTATAAAGAACCTCGTTACTCAGCCGAGGAATTGTTAGGCATTATTCCGCAAGATCCGAAGCAACCTTTGGATATGAAAGAAATTGTGGCGCGGATTATTGATGATTCAGACTTTTTAGAATTTAAACAAGAATATGATGCGCTTACGGTTTGCGGTTGGGCAAAAATAGGTGGGGTACATATTGGAATTATCACCAATAATGGCCCCATCACACCACAAGGTGCGGTCAAAGCTGCACAGTTTATTCATCTTTGTGAACAAACCCAACGTCCACTTTTATTCTTGCATAACACCACAGGTTTTATGGTCGGAACGGATGCTGAACAAAACGGCATTATCAAACATGGTTCTAAGCTGATCCAAGCAGTTGCCAACGCGACTGTACCCAAAATCTCGATCATTGTTGCTGGTTCTTATGGAGCAGGTAACTATGCCATGTGTGGACGTAGTTTATCGCCAAACTTTATTTTTGCATGGCCAAATTCACATGTGGCGGTGATGGGTTCAGCTCAAGCTGGAAAAGTGTTGCGTATCGTGGCTGAAGGGAAGCAAAAAGCTTCAGGTATGGAGCCGAATCCACAAATGTTGGATTTTCTAGAACAAAGTACGTCGATGAAATTGGAACAGCAATCGACCGCTTTATTTAATACAGCGATGTTACATGATGACGGCATTATCGATCCTAGAGATACACGTAAAGTATTGATCTTCTTGCTACAGACCATTTATGAAGCACAGCAACGCGAGTTAAATCCAACGCGTTTTGGTGTGTCTAGATTTTAATTTTTAATACCCGCATCCTAGCCTTCTCCCTGAGGGAGAGGGGAAAAACAATTTTTAAGGAAAAAAATAATGAAATTTACCGCAGAGCATGAAGCATTACGCCGTACCGCACGTCAGTTTGTAGAAAACGAACTTAATCCGTTTATTCCAGAATGGGAAGCAGCGGGACGTTTTCCGATCCATGACGTCTTTAAGAAAATGGCAGATTTAGGCTTGTTAGGTATTTGTAAGCCCGAAGAAAACGGCGGCTTGGGTTTAGATTATTCGTATAACCTCGTGGTGGCAGAAGAATTAGGACGTGCAGCATGTGGTGGTGTGCCTCTAGCGATTGGTGTACAAACCGATATGGCAACACCTGCACTTGCTCGTTTTGGTAGTAAAGAACTGAGAGAAGAGTTTCTGAATCCTGCGATTCGTGGTGAATATGTGGCTTCGATTGCAGTTTCAGAAGTGCATGCAGGTTCAGATGTTGCAGCGGTTAAAACCACCGCAAAAAAAGATGGTGATGATTATGTGATTAATGGCAGCAAAATGTGGATTACTAATTCACTGCAAGCGGACTTCTTCTGCTTACTTGCCAATACTTCTGACGACAAACCGCATGTTAATAAATCAATGATTATTGTTCCTGCGAAGACTGCAGGCATTAGTTTCTCAGAACCACTGAATAAGCTAGGAATGCGCTCCACCACAACGGCTCAAGTTTATTTCGATAACGTTCGTGTACCACAGCGCAATCTGGTGGGTGCTGAGGGTATGGGCTTCATGATGCAGATGATGCAGTTTCAGGAAGAACGTATGTGGGCATGTGCAAATGCTGTGGGTGGTTTGGAAAATGTGATTCAACAAACCATTGATTATACGAAAGAACGGACGACATTTGGTCAGCCACTCATCAATAATCAATATGTGCATTTCCGTTTTGCTGAATTGATGACTGAAGTTGAAGCACTAAAAGCACTTACTTATCAAGCTTGTGAACAACACATTGCTGGTGAAAATGTCACCATGATGGCTTCGATGGCAAAGCTCAAAGCAGGGCGCTTAACTCGAGAAGTGGCGGATAGCTGCCTACAATATTGGGGTGGAAATGGCTTTATGTGGGAGAACCCTGCATCACAGTTGTATCGTGATGGACGTTTAGGTTCCATTGGTGGTGGTGCAGATGAAATCATGCTCGGAATTATCTGTAAATTGATGGATATCTTGCCGAAGAAGCAGAAAGGGTGATCTAAAGTTAATTTATATTTTACCCATGTCTAAATCTTCCCTGAGATGCGGCTTAAGCATCGTGGTAGGGAGGATTTAGAAAGGTAAAATTAAAAATGCTGAAAGATTGGTATACATCAAGTGGCTAAAGTGTGGCTTTGCATTATCCCGATAATAAAACGAAATATTTTACCTATAACAATAGTTGTAAAATCTTTATAAAAACATCAATATTTATTTGATATCAATTATTTAATTTTTTCAATTCATCGCAATTTTTTCCCTCTGGATTGTCATGTTCAGGGTATTCACTTATGATGTTTGTGATGACCTACTAAAATAGAATGTTATACAAATACCCAGAATATTTAAAAAAATATTGGCCTTTTGTCGTGTGCAACATACAACACATGGAACAAAGATATGCAAAGCATAATGCAGCGGCTCCAACATAAATGGCGTATTCGCATGGTGATGACCATGATGATGATCATTGCCATCACATTGACATCCGTCACTTTTACAACAGTTAACTGGTTTGAGGCAAAGACTTTGCTTCTGGATGCCGCAACTAGCAAGGCGGAAATGACCAGTCAAATCACGGAACAAAAAGTACAACAAATTATTGATCCTGCTGAAGCATTGCTGCGCGTTCTGGCTTTTGATCCTGTGGTTGAAGCCAGCACATTGCCCCAGCGGTTGCAACGCCTAGAGGCCTTTACTACCAATTTGTATGCCAATCCATTATTAACGGCTGTGTATATTGGCTATGATAATGGTGATTATTTTCTGGTGAGTCCATTAACCAAGGCGACATTACGTCAGAGCTATCGCGCACCAGAACAGGCAAAATACGTGGTTCGCACATTGTTGGGACAGGTAGGAGAAAAGCGTACACACCAACTTTTATTCTATGATCAGCAGCTCAACTTGATTGAGCAACGTATAGATCCAGACTATGTGTATGATCCTCGGCAACGTCCCTGGTATAACAATGCGCTTGCCACCACAGATGTTGCCATTTCAAAACCCTATATTTATGCAGATACACCTTTGATGGGTGTAACACTTTCCATGCGCAGTAGTAATCCACATGCGATTGTTGCGATGGATTTACCCTTAAATGGAATTAAGGATGCACTGCAACAATTGAGTATTACCCCCCATAGTCAAATTGCATTGGTGGATAGTCAGGGTGGAGTGATTGGGGTCAATATGGGTTCAGCTATTGATCAAGCCACATCCAACACACAAGCCCCTGCACTGCAACATTTGGAAAACACAGCCTTATTACAGTTGTGGCAGTTACCATCACAAACTCAGGTGATGACCTATCAGGCTGATGATCAACAATGGTTTGGGCGAAAGATTGAACTTGCCCAATATCGTGAACTGGGGCTACAGCTATTGGTTGCCATTCCAAGTCAAGAGCTACTCAAGGATTTGCCTGTTTATCGCCGCCAGATGATTGGGATTGCGATTGTTTTGGGGATGCTGCTTCTTGCTTTGGGGGCATGGCTTGGTCATCGTATTGGCCAGATTATTGAACAGCATATTCGTCGTGTTCGGCAGATGTCACATTTTGATTTTAGTCGTCCTAGCCCTGAGTTTAGTTTGTTGTATGAAGCCTATCAATTGACGGATGTTACGGATGATGTGAGCCGTACCATGGAAGCATTGTTAAAAATCAGTCAGGTACTGCAAGCTGAACCGCAGATTGATACCATGCTGAATAAAGTGCTTCGGTTGTTTGTAGAGGCCGCTCGTTGTGATAGTGGCGCAGTGTATCTTTACCAGTCAAAAGATAACAGTTGGCAAAAAAATGCCGCCTATGGACGACAAGATCAGGTGGATGCCGTTGCGGCACAATTGGGTAACATTGAGAATCAGCAGCCTAACCGCCATGCCCTGTGTCAGGCCTTTTCCATACGCGGGCGTGATGGACACATTTTGGGTTATGTGATTTTAGAGCATAAAGGTGATCATGAACATACGTCACAAAACTTCCTGATTTTTAGTGAACGGTTAACTGGAATGTTGGCAATTCCAATTGAAACCAGGCAATTGATTGAATCACAGAAAGCGCTTCTGGAGGCTTTTATTCTGGTTCTTGCCGATGCGATTGATACTAAGAGTGCCCATACAGGAGGCCATTGTCGTCGTGTGCCCAAACTGGCAATGATGATTGTGGATCACTTGTCAGCAGAAACACAAGGGCAATATGCTAATTTCCATTGCAATGCGGATGATCGTGAGGCTTTCCGTCTGGCAGCATGGCTACATGACTGTGGTAAGATTACCACGCCTGAACATATTATTGACAAAGCCACCAAACTGGAAACCTTGTACAACCGTATCCATGAAATCCGTACCCGTTTTGAAGTGTTATATCGGGATGCCGAGATAGCGTGTCTAAAGGCACAACTGACAGGAACAGAACAGGCATGTGCGGAAGCCCAGCGTGATGCACAGTATGCGCAACTACAGGATGATTTTGCCTTTATTGCCAAATGCAATATTGGAGGAGAGTTTTTAAGTGATGAGACGATTTTACGTTTAGAACAGATCGGGCAGCGAACATGGTTACGTCATTTTGATAACCGTCTTGGGCTATCGCTACTGGAACAGTCACTTTATCATCATCCTGCGCCATCACTCCCCGTACAGGAGCGACTATTGGCAGATAAACCTGAGCATATCGTTGCATGGGATGAAAATTATAAACCCCATGTAGAGCGGGATGATCCATTAAACATGCATGGTTTTGACATGCAACTTCCACATTACCAAAGAAATACTGGGGAAATTTATAATCTTAGTATTCGCCGAGGGACACTGACCAGCGAAGATCGTTTTGCGATTAACAATCATATCGTCCAGACCCTGATTATGCTGACCAAATTACCTTGGCCCAAGCATTTGCAGCGTATTCCCGACCTTGCCACTAACCATCATGAACGTATGGATGGACAGGGTTATCCAAGACGCTTACAAGCGGCACAAATGTCTGTTGAGGAGCGCGTTCTGGCATTGGCCGATGTTTTTGAGGCGCTCACTGCCGCGGATCGTCCTTACAAATCTGCCAAAACCATTTCTGAGTCGCTGATGATCATGGCAAAAATGTGTCAGGAAAATCATCTTGACCGTACACTGTTTATCTATTTTGTCCAAAGTCGTTTATGGCTGGATTATGCCCAACAGTTTATTCCACCTCATCAAATTGATGAGGTAGATATAGACGCTGTGGTGCGTACCGCCAAAGCTAATCACGCATGATAATGCTTATTTTACAAACCAAGCACTTGCTTGGTTTGTAAAGTGGGGATATATTGTGAAGCATGACTGGGTTGTGTGAGGGGCTGAGGTCATGGTCATCTGGGTTATAACAATGTCATATGTTGGGCAAGGATCTTTGATCCAGGTAATGCTGCCCCTGTGATCATGTGGTTGCGTATGACGTTGATCCTGTATAGCTAACCTGTGATTAAGAATGAAAAATTAGGAATAAAATGAGTAATCTGGATACTTTACAAGTGGATGACAGCATCCAGCTTGAACGACAAGGCAGTATTTTAACGCTATGGCTGAACCGACCTGAAAGCCGTAATGCCATGAGTCTCAACATGGTTAATGCTATTCAACAGATCTTTGCTGTAATTGCTGATGATTTGTCTATTCGTGCGGTTATTTTGCGTGGTAAAGGTGGGCATTTCTGTGCAGGTGGTGATATTAAAGATATGGCAGCTTTGCGTGTTGAAGCGGCGAATGTGGGCAGTTTACAGCCTTATGTTGATTTTAACCGCTGTTTTGGTGCCATGATTGAACAAGTTGATCAAGCTCCTCAAACGGTTGTTGCAATTTTAGAAGGGGCAGTGCTCGGCGGTGGCTTTGGCTTAGCATGTGTCTCTGATATAGCGATTAGTCGTGATAATGCTCAGTTTGGCTTACCTGAAACAGGGCTTGGGGTATTACCTGCACAAATTGCACCGTTCGTAGTGAAACGGATTGGGTTGACCCAAGCGCGTCGTTTGGCATTGTTAGGTTCACGTTTTAATGGTGAGACTGCGCAGAAGTTAGGTGTGATACATGAAGTTGTACGTGATCATATTGAGCTTGAGCAATTGCTTGCTGATACCATTCAACAGATCAAACGTGCTGCGCCGTTGGCATCCCGTACCACCAAAGCCTTATTGCATCGAACTTTAAATGAGCCTCTAGATTCTTTACTGGATGCTGCTGCACAGCAGTTTGCTCAAGCCGTTGGTGGGGCAGAGGGGCAGGAAGGCACGATGGCCTTTATTCAAAAACGTTTGCCAAATTGGACTGAGCAATGATGAAATTTTCAAAAGTTTTAGTCGCAAATCGTGGTGAAATCGCAGTTCGTGTGATGCAAACGGCCAAAGCAATGGGCTATCAGACCGTTGCTGTGTATTCAGATGCAGATGAAAATGCACGCCATGTTCAAGTTGCCGATGAGGCGGTTTATATCGGGCCATCTAAAGTTTCAGAATCTTATTTGTCGATCACCAATATCATTGAAGCCTGCAAAAAGACAGGCGCAGATGCGGTCCATCCTGGTTATGGTTTCTTGTCTGAAAATACCGATTTTGCCCAAGCTTGTAGCGACAACGGTATCACCTTTATTGGGCCAAACGCCGCTGCGATTCATTTAATGGGCAGTAAGCGTTTATCTAAAATTGCCATGATTGAAGCGGGTGTACCGTGTGTACCTGGTTATGAGGGTGATCAGCAAGAGATTGAACACTTGGCTGAGCAAGCGGAAAAAATTGGTTTTCCATTGATGGTCAAAGCATCTGCTGGTGGTGGTGGACGTGGCATGCGTTTGGTGCAGCAGTCTGTTGATTTGTTGGAAGCTTTAAAAACTGCACGTTCAGAGGCCGAAAATGCCTTTGGTTCAGGTGAATTAATTATTGAAAAAGCGGTGATCGCACCTCGTCATGTAGAGATCCAAGTGTTTGGTGACACACATGGCAATTATGTTTATCTATTTGAAAGAGACTGTTCAATTCAACGCCGTCATCAAAAAGTGGTGGAAGAAGCACCATGCCCAGTAATGACATCTGAGTTACGCCAAAAAATGGGAGAAGCTGCGGTGGCGGCAGCAAAATCCTGTGATTATATCGGCGCAGGTACGGTTGAATTTTTACTGGATCAGTCTGGCGAGTTTTATTTCCTTGAAATGAATACTCGTTTACAAGTTGAGCATCCTGTGACAGAAATGATTACGGGACTAGATTTGGTCGAGTGGCAACTGCGTGTCGCCAATGGTGAAACTCTGCCGTTACAACAACATGAACTGACTCTAAATGGCCATGCGATTGAAGTACGCTTATACGCCGAAGATCCACGTCAGGACTTCTTGCCACAAACGGGAAAAGTATTACGTTGGCAGCCTGCGGCGTTGCCTAATGTCCGTATTGATCATGGCATGTTAGAGGCGGGTGAAATTAGCCCATTCTATGATCCGATGGTGGCGAAGGTGATTGCTTATGGCAAAACTCGTCAGGATGCGATTCGTCTATTAGCACGTGCTGTTGATGATTGTGTATTGCTTGGTGTAAATAGCAATAAACAATTTTTGGTGAATTTATTGCGTCATCCGATTATTGTGGCGGGTGATACCAATACTGCATTTATCCAGCAGCATTTTCAGGATGATGTCAGCCTGCATCAACAGGTTCCAACCCTTGAAAGTTTAGCGATTGCAGCAACACTATTTGCGCAACACAAAGCTTCAAAAACAGCATGGCAAACAGGTATTGCAACACCGCTACCATTAAAGTTGAAATGTGCAGATCAACAACTGTCTCTACAAGTTGAGATAGATCAACAGCAAGTTACCGTGCGATTATGTGATCAGCAAAGTACGGTGGATGTGGTTGAGATAAGTGATACTCAGATCATCTATAAGGTTGATGGTGTGCGCCGTAAATTGAGTTATGTACTTGATCAAAACCAACTCTACTTAGATGCAGCAAACGGTAATTTAGTGATTGAAAATATCACCTATGCTGCACCTGAAGCTGCTGAAGTGGTAGGGGATGGTAAAATCCGTGCGCCGATGGATGGGGCGATTGTGAATCTATTGGTTAATGCTGGAGACACGGTTGTTAAGGGACAAACCTTATTGATCTTGGAGGCTATGAAAATCCAGCAACAAATCAAGTCGGATGTTGACGGCGTGGTAGATGAGTTGATTGGTCAAATTGGACAACAAGTGAAAAAACGACAATTATTATTAAATGTCGCGATTGCATAAAATGTGCGAATTAAAAAGCTAGGTTCTACGCCTAGCTTTTTAATAGCTTTTCAATTGAGACCAATGAGTGTGTTGAATTTCCTTTCTGATTAATCAATGAGTTAAGGATTATGTTTGATCAGCGGCTACAATCGCTGCACTAGCCTGTTTTAAGCTATAAAGCAACTGTCCGAGTAGAACATCCTTATTACTGAGTGTCACCATCACCATCGGATGGTGTGGTGCAGGAATCGAAGTTAGGATTGCTTTACCATTTTCAGCATCAAGCGTGATACTCTGACATCCAGTTAAATGAATTTCATTTAAAAATGCACTGACCATTGCTAAAATTGAACTACTTACAGCAGCTAACTTGGTACTGTTATAAGGATTCTTCTTATAAACGGAAGCCAGTTCAAATCCATCCGTAGAACAAAGCATAATGTAATCAATACCACGGATATTCGTTAAGATGTCATTCGCCTGAGCTTTCGCCATTTGAATAAGTTCTTTGGGTGCTGTACGTTGCTGGCTCGGAATACTGAACATAATTCTTCTCTTTATAAAGTGATTAATTTGTTGCTCTTAAATTGACTTCTAATGCCGCGATGAGTGATTCAATCATGAGCAGAACATGCTCCTGTTTACGCGCATCAATAAAAAACAGGGGATATTGATACTCATTCTGGATCAGCCACTCCCGATAAATGGAAGTTGGCTGACCTTTGTTCTCATCAATATGAGTAATACCAATTGATATATTTTTTGTATAGTCTTTAAATGTATCTAAATACCCCTCAAGTTCATCAAGTGGGAGTTTACTATTATGATCTATTAAAATAATAACACCAAGAGCACCTTGGCAAATCACTGGCCATATAAAATCAAAACGGGTTTGACCTGGTGTGCCATATAGTCCGATTTTGACACCATCATCTAAGGTAATTTCACCATAATCAATGCCAACCGTAGTTTGCATTTTATTATGAGCCTGACTATCTGTATTGAATGCTTCAGTTGCGAGTACTGGAACTTCAGAAAGTGATCTTATCGCTTCAGTTTTTCCAGCACCCATACTTCCAGCAAATACAATCTTATATTGTTGTAAAATCATATAATTCCTTAAAGCCCAAATCGGCGTCTAATTTTGCCGAAAAATTTATTAAAAAAGTTGTGTTCTTCAACATGCTGTTCGGCTGCTTCTGATTTCAAATAATGACTTTCTGTTGCTGGAATAATGTCTCCATTATTTGAAATGATGCAGGCAGCAATAAATTGTTGAACCGTTTGAATTGGGATTTTTAATTGCGTTGCCACTTGTGAAAGTTGAGCTCCTTGTATAAAACATGCTGAAAGCAAAAGTATAATTTTTCGATCCGTACTTTGACTAGGTTGAGGCCAATGTTCAATTTTAAAATATTCATTTTCATTCGGCGCAAGTCTTTGAAAATCTAAAGAATGCCAAAATAAATTCCATAACCAATCCTGTAAGTCATATTCAACTTTACGAGAAACTTTTGTGCAATCAAAAGTGGTCGCAAATTCATATTTAAAGCTATGATTGGTTTGCGTGTGTATGCGAGTTGGTTCTAACCATGCAATCTGACTACGCGTATCAATGATCGCTAAAGTCCCATGATCATCAAAAAGATGAAGACGAGCATTTTCAGGGCTTAGCATATCCTTTAAAAACTTTTCACTTACAGCGTTATGATTAGATAGAAAATCATTTTTAGGTTGTTGATTAGAAATATAACTTAGCAATCTAAGTTGTATCCAATTCTTTAAGGCATCGGTTTGTTGAAAGGGAAGGTAGAGTGTGTTGTCCTCGTCGATTTGGCAAGAACCTTGCCCCTTAGAAATTTTTAAACATGGTAATTGTTTTTGTTGAATAATACGTTGGATACCTTCAGTATCAAAAAAGTTTTCATTTATTAATAATAAATCGAGATTTGGGTCTGAAATATTGATCCAGTTGATGCCAAATTCATGAGGTATTGTTTTTCTAAGTTCTATTTTTAATTCATCTGAAACTTTTAAACTTATACCTGAAATTGCGATATTAATGCAATGTCCATTCATAGTATCACTTTAATGTTTTATAAAATATTGCATTGAACGAAATTATATTTTTACTTAAGAATGATAAAAGACCTCTTACATAATTCTAATTTTTATAATTAAAATCTCTGTACACGACAAAAAAAGATAACTCATTGAAATAATGGCATAATACTTGTTTTCTGACGACGAATATGATGAC
>NZ_NHRP01000040.1:0-25238 GCF_002165385.1 Acinetobacter sp. WCHA39 | reverse complement strand
CAGTAAGTTTATTTCGCTACGGTTTGGACTATGTTCAAATGGCTATTCTACGTTTGATTGGTTTTGGAAAAAAAGAAAAATTTAAGAAAGTGCTCGCAATTTTAAGGAAGAAAAAGCCTGATAGGACAAGGTCCCTATGAAATTTGTCGTTTACAGAGAAAATTAGCATAATACACGTTATACTAAATTAAAAATGGGAGCCTAAGCTCCCATTTTTATTAATGATTTTTTAAATCTTTTAGCATTGCTTCACGCAGAATTTTATTCATACGTGTTTGATAACCTTTTCCTTGTGCTTTTAACCATGCTAATACATCCGCATCAAGACGAACTGACGTTTGTTGCTTCACTGGACGAAAAAATTGCCCATGACGAATAGCATTACTCCAGTCTGTAATTTCAGGAATATCTGATAGATCTAGCTGATCGTCAGGAACCGTTCCCTTAGCAAGCAAGTGTTCAACTTCAGCATCTTGCTTGTTGCTGAAATTTTCATTCAGCTCTTCGCGTGTATATCTAACCATGCTCATATTGATTGCGCTCCGCTTTGGTTACTTGTCTTGCACTAATGATTCGTATGATTTCACAGTCATCTTCATCAAAGATGGTATGAGCGACTAATAACATCAGTACGCCTTTAACCTTACCAATGGTTTGCCAACGCTCTTCCCCATTGGTATGTCTGTCTTGGATTGAGATCCGTAGAGGATCTTCAAAAACAAGGCTTGCAGTTTCAAAAGAGATATCATGCTTTTTCTGATTCTTTCGATTCTTTGCCTCATCCCATTCGAAATACTGTTCCATAAAAAACATTCAAATTTGTATATACAATAATGTATCACATAATTGTATCGCTCAAGCTGAATAGAGTTTTTTTTGGTCAATTTTATTGGCTGAAAGTGACAATTTCGCTGAATAAAAAGCCGACTTGTTTCAAAATCGGCCTTTTGCTGTTTTTTAGGGTGGTTGAAATTTTTTAACTATATGAAAAACAATAATTTTTTAAAGAACTGTAACTCCAAAATAGAAATGTCCGGTTTCTCCAAAGTAAAAATGTCCGCTTTTAGAATATGCACTTCTGCAATTTCCTTAGCGGACGGTTTGATATGTTGGTGTCTATATCAGATAAAGAACTTAAACGATTGTCGGTCTTGCAGGAAATCTGCGATCAACGCATAACTCAATCCCAGGCTGCCTAGCTACTTCATATTTCAGAACGTCAGATCAGACGCTTACTGCAGAAATACAAAGCTCAAGGTCCATCTGCATTAGCCCATGCCGGTCGTGGCCAAATCAGCAATTCCAAACTTCCTGAAGAACTCAGACTCAAGTGCCTTAATATTGTTTCTGACCAACTCCATGGTTTCGGACCCACTTTAGCGCATGAAAAGCTCACCACCGTACATGGATTCGATCTTTCAGTAGAAACCCTGCGTTCTTGAATGATTGCAGCTGACTTATGGATTCCTCGATCCAAGCGCCTGAAACGCCCGTATCAGCCTCGTTACAACCGGGATTGCTTTGGTGAACTGATCCAAATTGATGGCTCACACCATGACTGGTTTGAAGGACGCGCTGCTAAATGCTGTCTGCTGGTGTTTATCGATGATGCTACAGGAAAATTGCAGCATTTACGCTTCTGTGAGTCAGAATCAACCTTTGACTATATGATTTCAACACGCTTATATGTCGAACAGCACGGTAAGCCTTTAGCATTTTACAGCGACAAACATTCAGTCTTTAGAGTGAATCAAAGCAGCAAGAAAGACACTAAGATTACCCAGTTTGGACGTGTACTCAGCACCCTGAAATCGATATCATCTTCGCTAATTCACCGCAGGCCAAAGGCCGTGTGGAACGTGCTAACAGAACCCTTCAGGATCGTCTGATCAAGGAGATGCACCTGAAATGTATCTGTTCGATTGAGCAAGCTAATGCCTGGCTACCCTGCTTCATTGAGCAGTTCAATCAGAAGTTCGCCAAGCTGGCTTTTAATCCTAAGAATCCACATCGGCCTATCACTGAAACAGCCGAAGAATTAGATGATATTTTTACTTGGCGTGAACCCCGCAGAGTCACGAATAGCCTGACGATTACTTATGATAAATGCGTATATCTCCTGGAAAACACCGAAGAAAATCAAAAGCGTTGAATCAAAGCAATACGCTCTTTTGTATCTGAATTTCCACGTTTATTGAGCAATGTCCAAACAATAGGTATCGCTATTCCACGATAGACGATGGCTAACATCAAGATATTGATGTCTCGTTTTCCCCATTTCCAGTTGGTTCTATCCAAAGTTAATTGGACTTTATCGAATGAAAATATATTGAAAATTGGTGGTGTTTCAAAAAGTATGCTGACATTAAATGAAGCCATTATTGATGTAAAAAAGGTTAAGTCGAAAGCTTTAAAATGGTTTTCAATCTTTTTTGAAAAATTACGACTCCTTCTAAAACCGCGCCTAATTCGATGCCTTATTTTGCAATTATTACCTTCAATGCCTACAGTAAAAAATTTACCAATACTTTGCTTGCAGTTTTTAAAAGCAGTTATGAAACTGTCCCAATGATCACTTGCAATTCGGGTGTAGTGAATACCTAATTGTTTAAGCTTTGTCTTCAATCGTTGAACTGTAGCTAAGTCTCTTTTACCCCAAACATAAGCAACAATCTCACCTGTTTCTCGATGGAAGGCGTAAATAAGCCATTGTTTATTATTCTTATTTCCCACAAAAGTCCAAAACTCATCAACTTCAAGAGACTCATAATGACTTTGTTTAGGCTGAATTTGGTAGGTCGATTCGGTTAAAGTACGTAAAACTTTACCGATACTGATTCGCTCAACTTCAGCGATATCTCGTATACCACTACCTCTGACCATCAACTGTAATATTTTTCGAGTAATGCCTGAATTACATCCTAGATAGCTCAGAGCATGGTCGCCAATAAACTGACGTTTACAGTCTTTACACTGATAGTTTTGTTTCCCATCTACTTTGATGCCATTTTTCTTTATACTGTCACTGAGGCAGGTTGGACATTTGATTTCTAGAGTTATTCGCATTTCTCTATTTTATTAAAATTCAACCTGCTTTGTTTCAGCATACTTTTTGAAACACCACCTGAAAATTAACTGAGAAATTTGACGATAATCGAAATACTGATCTGCAAAGAAACGTTGTACACGTCGATAAAATGATTGTGGTAAGCACGTGATGGGTAAGGCTTTAGATGCAGAAGAAAGGTTACATGTCTGTTTTACAATTAATGCCAGCATAATCAGTGTAAAACATTTTAGATGTGACTTGTTCCACTTTAGATATTTGTTTAAGATGAGATGTAACTCATTGAAATGAGTCATCATATTCGTCGTCAGAAAACAAGTATTATGCCATTATTTCAATGAGTTATCTTTTTTTGTCATGTACAAAGATAAATTTACTCAATTAAAAAAATAGTGTAGCAAGTTGCTACACTATTTTTTACTTTATTTCTCTAACATTCGTTTTAGGAAAGTTTCTAATTCTTGTAAATTTTGATCATCAAATTGTCCGATTTTTAAAGATACCTTTAATGTATTATGGTCAAATTTGATATTACCAGCAACTTTCCCACCATATTCAATTTTATGTACAATTGAGGTTTGAATAACTTCTTTGGTTTCTCTTGACTTAAAGATTTTTTCAGCTAGTGATGCCAATTTTGTCTGTTCAACTTCTTTGTTAAGCAATTTTGACCATGCTTCGAATAATGCTGCTTTAGCATATTCATGGTTTTCTTCATGATCTGATAGAAACTTTTTCACTGCTGTAGCAGCGGTCCTTGCTAATAATGACGGTTGTTTTTCCAAATCTTCAATCAACTCTCCAGGTAATTTTTCAAAAGATAAATATTTATACATATCTTCACGATTCATACCTAATGACTTTGCTAACTTCTGCTTATTTTTTTTTAATTCTTCATCCAAAGAAGTTAATCCAACATATATTTCATAATCTGTCAGATCTTCTCGCTTTAAATTTTCAGCTAATGTTAATAAAGCAACTTCTTCATCTGATGCATCAATAATGATTACTTCAATGGTGTTCTTATTGAGAAATTGGTGGGCTTTCAATCGTCTTTCACCAGCAATCAACTCATATTTATCATTTATTCTACGAACTGCAATTGGTTGTAATAGTCCAATTTCCTCAATTGATGCTGCTAAATCTTCAATATCTTGTTGATTAAAGAGTTTTCGAGGCTGGTTAGGGCTAGCCTGAATATCTGTAATTTGTACATTACGTCTTAGCTCTTTGACATCGTTAATATGCTCTTTTTGGGCATGTTGATGCTTTTGAGTATTTTGCTGAAGACGTTTAGCCAATAGCTCTTTATTACTTACCATAGTATTTCCAGAATTATATTATCCGACACGCCGAACAATTTCTTGTGCTAAAGTTTCAAAAGCTTTTCGAACTTTTGAGTTTTTATCAACAGATAATAAAGGTTGTTGCAAAATTGCAGCTTGATTAACCTTAGTGCTCATTGGAATTGTGGTATGCAATAATTCTCCAACTTGATTAAATGCTTCATCTTTTATTAATTTACATACATTCTGACGCTCATCATGTTTAATTAATAAAGCACCTAAGAGTTCTAATTCAGGGTTAACTCTTCTAATTTTACTTAAATGATTAATTAAATCAGTAACCCCATAGAGACCGTATTGTGAACCAGATTCAATTGGAACAATAACATGTGTCGAAGCGGCTAAAGCATTGCTGGTTAGTAATTTTAAGCTCGGAGGACAATCAATAAGAATGTAGTCATATAATCCTTCTAGAATTTCCAATTTATTTGAAAGTTCCTCGGATGGTCTTGGTGCATCATCTTTCAATTGATCTTCAGTTTTACCAAGAGTTAATGAGCCATATATTAAGGAAACATTTTTAAATTTTGTTTCTTCTTCTAATGCTTCCGATAATAGACTTATATCACCAATAAGTAATTCAGCTGATGTAGTTTCAACTTCGCTAGGGTGTCTTAATCCTATATGTAAACTTGCATTTGCTTGTGGATCTAGATCAATTACTAAGACTTTATTTCCTAATTCGGCAAGTTCTGAAGCGAGATGTACTACAGTAGTTGTTTTCCCGCAACCACCTTTATGATTAGCTACAGCAATGATTTTAGTTGACATATTTGTCTTAAGGAATTTACTTTGATTTCATTTAATATAAAGATATTTGTAGCAACTTGCTACAGTTCCTTTGTCATATTTTTATCTTTTAAATTCAGAAGATGTAGCAAAAACATTTCTTAACTTTTTTTAAAAATATAGCTAGCTAATTTTAATTAGTATTAATTAATATTAATTAGTTAATTATAATTAGACAGATTTTATTTGTTTAAAAACAAATATATAGAGTTTTTAAAGTGGAAGGCGTGTCACTAATAAGTGGAAAGCCTGTCATTGATAAGTGGAAGGCCTGTCACTGATAAGTGGAAGGTTTGTCACTAATAAGTGGAAGGTCTGTCACCGATAAGTGGAAGGTTTGTCACTATGGTGGAAGACTTGTCATTGTTATTTATTTTAACGTGGATTTTTTAGTTTAAAATAATATAATTCAATTACTTATAATGTTGATAAGTTTGTTTTTCTTAAAATAAAGGTGGAAGACTTGTCATTAGATGTTTTTTATTCTGTGGATAAACTATTTGTATAAAATTTAATTGATAACATGATGTTTGATAGTCAAGAATACCGGAATGGTGGAATGTTTGTCACTTTAATAGTGGAATATGTGTTTATTAATTCCACTTTAGTGGTGTTGTAGGCTATTTCTACTTTCAAATTGATTGCTTTAGCGGCACGGATGAATAATCAAAGGTGGAAGAATTGTCACTTAAAAGTGTTTAATTTCATATTTATTCCACCATAAGGCTGAATAGTATCAAAATTGCACTTTAATAGTGACACTTCTTCCACTCTTAAGGTGTTTGATGGGCATAAACTGAGTTAATTTAATGTAAGCAAGAGAAAATAGTGAGCAGTTTGCATCTTCTTCCACTTTTGTGTATAACATGTAGAAAATATTTTAATCTTTCCACTTATGAGCAATCACAACGAACCAGAAGAATTAGAACATCTACCTTATTGTATTGGTAATATTCGACATAATGGAGTAGTCAGCACTAGTAACCGTCTGATTAGACCAATTGAATTATCATCTAATGAGTATAAAGCTCTACTTTATGCAATGGCTGTTGCGAATTATGGTGAGAAGAATAATCAAGATCGTGAAATTACAGAGCAAACTTATATTTATTTGCATAAAGATGATTTAGGCGAACTATTAGGATTAGATAAAAAGAATTCCATTAATGTTGCTATTGATCGTATTTATAAAGAATTATCATCACGAGTAGCTCATTTTGTAATTGAAGAGCCCGTGGATGATAATAAGCGTAAAGTTAAAAAAGTACACTCAGTAGTACCAATTATTCGTGAACTCCGTTGGGAAGATGATGCTAAAAATGCTTTGCAGATACGTTTCACCAGTGAAGTACTTCCATATTTTACTCGTTTAGCAAATGGAAATTTTACGACCTATCAATTGAAAGATTTATTTGCTTTGGACTCTGTAACTAGTATGAGTTTGTATTCATACTTTATCAAAAATGAATTTAAGTATGCTAATCAAGATTCTTATGAGGTTGAACTTTCACTTGAGAATATCAAAGCACTAATTGATATTGGGGAGAAAAAATACGATCGTTGGGTTGATTTTAGACGATACGTTTTAGACAAAATTATTGAAGAAATTAATGAAAGGACTAGTCTTCAATTAGAGTACGATACCATCAAGAAAGGTCGACCTATTGTTGGAGTTCGATTTAAAATTCTTAATAGGCATGCCACTGAAGCTGTTGTATCTAATGCTAATGATAAGACTCAAATCTATTTAGATGTCAATTTTGATGATAATGCGCTTGTTAAAGAATTAGGTGCGAAGTTCGATATGACCGTAAGGTCTTGGTACATCTATGCAAACGACCCAAATTATAAACAGTTTAGTAAGTGGTTTAAGACAGAAGGGTGCTTAACTGAATCTCAAGCAAATGTGATAGTGAATGATATTATGTTCCAAATGGATTTTGCTGTCGCTGGCAGTTCAATGAGTGAATTTAAGAAAGAAATGAAATATAAATTAAAAAATAATCCAAATTTTGTAAAAGAAAATAGAAAACGATTGAATGAAATATTTGGAAAAGACGTTATATGACTGTGTAGCAACTTGCTACACTTTTTACTAGTAAATATTGATGACCTATAAGTTAGATTTTTTAGAAGAAGCATTAGCAGAATGGAACAAGCTGAATCCAAGTATTAAGCAGCCATTGAAGAGGAAGTTGATCAAGGTTTTGGAGAATCCTCGCATTCCCAAAAAAGGTGAGTTTCAGCAACATACTCATCTTATTTAGTAACGACAGCAAGTTTCCTGTCCAAGCTGAACCAAGTAAGAGTAAAGGTGGAGGCAATCCAAGTATCTCTGATCAATACAAAACCAATCTTTCAAGATTCAAGTACTACGATAAGTTCGGTATCTCAAAGATATACGACAAGTAATGTCATCTACATGCTTACGCATGCACAGATAATTGGTTACTATTCCCTTACTAAAACTAGATAAGCTATTCATTGCAGGTTGATTTTATGGCTCGTGCTCCAAAGCAAACCAAACAAGAACCCTTAGAAGTCGTTCTGTGGAAAACAGCAGACAAACTTCGTAAGAACATTGACGCTGCAGAGTACAAGCATGTTGTTCTTGGTTTGATCTTCCTCAAATACATCAGCGACACATTCGAAGCTCACTACAACTTACTCGTAGAAGGTGAGGGAGAGTTTGCCGGAGCTGACCCAGAAGACCGTGATGAATACACTGCATACAACGTTTTTTTTGTTCCAGAGAATGCACGTTGGTCATTCCTGTTAAACCAAGCAAAACAACCTAACATTGGCAAGTTAGTCGATGAAGCAATGGAAGCTATTGAGAATGACAACCCTCAGCTCAAAGGCGTACTTCCTAAGGTCTATGCACGTCAGAATCTCGATCCTACGAGCTTAGGAGAGCTGATTGACCTGATTGGTAACATTGCACTAGGCGATGCGAAATCTCGCTCTGCCGACGTGCTAGGGCATGTATTCGAGTACTTCCTTGGTGAGTTCGCTTTAGCTGAAGGCAAGCAAGGCGGGCAGTTCTACACGCCTAAATCCATTGTGAGCCTATTGGTTGAAATGTTGGAGCCATACAAAGGACGTGTATTCGATCCTTGCTGTGGTTCAGGGGGTATGTTTGTTCAGTCTGAGAAGTTTGTAGAGTCTCATCAAGGCTTAGTCGATGACATCTCGATCTATGGACAAGAGAGTAACCAAACCACTTGGCGACTCGCTAAGATGAACTTAGCCATTCGTGGCATCAACTCAGAGCATGTGAAGTGGAACTCTGAGGGTTCATTCCTCAACGATGCACACAAAGACCTAAAAGCGGATTACATCATTGCTAATCCACCATTCAACGTCTCTGACTGGAGTGGTGACTTACTTAAAGAAGATGCTCGTTGGTCATTGGGTGTACCACCTGCAGGTAATGCCAACTTCGCATGGATGCAACACTTCTTGTATCACATGAGTCCTAAAGGTCAGGCAGGTGTAGTCCTTGCGAAAGGTGCTTTAACCTCTAAAACCAGTGGTGAAGGTGAGATTCGTAAAGCCTTGGTTTCAGAAGCCAATGTCATTGACTGTATTGTGAACCTACCTGCAAAGCTGTTTCTGAATACCCAGATTCCTGCTGCTCTATGGTTTATGCGTCGTGACCGTGTTGGTTCAACCAAGTACAAAGACCGTAGCAATGAGATTCTGTTCATTGATGCTCGTAACTTAGGTCATCTGATTAACCGCAGAACCAAGGTGTTGTCGGATGAAGACATCAAGTTGATTACTGACACTTACCACAATTGGCGTAACAAAGACGGTGAGTACGAAGACGTTGCAGGCTTCTGTGCATCTGTACCGCTTGAGAAAGTGGCAGAGCTTGATTATGTACTCACCCCAGGTCGTTATGTTGGTTTAGCTGATGACGAAGATGAATTTGACTTTAAGGAACGCTTCACTAGCCTTAAGGCAGAGTTTGAAGCACAGCTTGTAGAGGAAGCGAAGTTGAACCAAGCTATTGCTGAGAACTTGGCAAAGGTGATTGTATGAGCGATTGGAAACAATGTTTGTTGGGCTCGATTGCAGAAGTGCAAACAGGTCCTTTTGGTAGCCAACTTAAGAATGAGCAATACATTACAGGAGGTACACCTGTAATTACTGTTGAGCACATTAATGCTTTTCGGATACAAAACATTGATTATCCTTCAGTTACTGAGGATGATAGACAACGCTTAGCAAGGTATTCTCTAAATGCAGGTGACATCGTCTTTACACGTGTGGGATCAGTTGATCTGAGTGCATATGTAAAACCCGAGAATCAAGGTTGGCTCTTCTCTTCTCGAATGCTGAGAGTACGCGTATCTACAGTAGAGGTTGACTCTCTTTTCTTGAGCTATTTTTTTAGGCAAGAAAAATTTAGAGAATACATTTTGAATATTGCTGTTGGTGCAACAATGCCATCTATCAATACGCAAATTCTTAAAGATATCCCTATTTCATATCCACCTCTCCCTGAACAAAAAGCCATAGCCTCAGTCCTTTCATCATTGGATGATAAGATTGACTTATTACATCGTCAGAACAAAACCTTGGAAGCCATGGCTGAAACACTGTTTCGTCAGTGGTTTATTGAGGAAGCGAAAGAGGATTGGGAAGTAACTCCTTTAAGTCGTATTTTTGACTTTTTAGAGGGTCCAGGGATTAGAAATTGGCAATATGTAGAGAATGGAGTGAACTTCATTAACATTCGTCTGATCGATGTGGGAGAGGTGAACGTAAATAGTGCTAATAAGATTTCTGAGGAAGAAGCATTCGGAAAGTATAAGCACTTCATGCTTGAAGAAGGTGATTTAATAGTCTCAACATCTGGAACCCTAGGAAAGAGTGCGATCATTAGAAAGTATCACCTACCTCTATGTCTCAATACTAGCGTCATACGTTTTCGCCCTAAGCAAGATATATACAGAGAATTTATGTACTCTTACTTAAAGTCAAGAGTTTTTCTTGAAGAGCTTGAGACCACTGCTAGTGGAAGTGTACAACTTAATTTTGGACCTACACATCTTAAGAAGATTGATATTAGATTACCTCCAACAGAGCTTATAATGTCTTATCACACAATAACTTCGGAAGTGTTCAATAAGATCAACTCAAATTTCGAACAAATCCAAACATTAGAAAAACTCCGCGACACCCTGCTTCCCAAACTGATGAGTGGTGAAGTACGCGTGCAATTTAAACAAGAATCAGCAGCTTAATTTTTGAGGTGAAGCCTATTGTGGCTTCACCTTTTTTACATCCAGGGGTAAACATGAACAAGAAGCTAATAGGGGCTTTAATTGCAATCGTAGTCGTGATCTGTGGCTATTTGTATGCTTCGCCATATCTCGCCATCAATAACATTAAGAAAGCAGCAGAAGCAGGTGATACTGAAAAGCTATCAACCTACATTGATTATCCAAGCGTTCGAGAAAGCTTTAAATCTCAGGTGAAAGCCAGTGTTATGAAGGACATGGCGAATAGCAATAGTGATGGTTGGGAAGCATTAGGTGAAATGTTGGCTGTTGCTATGGTGGATAAAGTCGTTGATGCCATGGTGACACCTGAGGGTGTAACACTCATGCTTCAAGGTAAGGATATTCGTGATGCAATTAAGCAAGATTTGGCAACTGAAGATGTCAAGCAAGAACAGAATGTAAAGTTTGAGTCGAGTACTCGATATTTAACTATTAATGATTTTGAGTTAACGCTTAAGCGATTGGATACAGACAAGAAGCTGAAAGTCATTATGCATCGTAATGGCTTAAGTTGGAAGGTAACCAAATTAGCTTTAGACCTAGATCAGAATTCAGTCGCTTTGGATCAAGAATCTAATCTTCAAGATACATCAAGCGAACAAGTACTTGAGGCAAAAGTACAAGATCGACCAACAATATCTCAAACGGTCTTTAATCACTCTGGTGCTCAAGTCGGTAAAGTCATGGAATTTTGCTATCGTGATCCATGTTCTGTTGCACAGGTCAAAGGATTTGAAATATTAAGCCAAACTCCAAATGACGTAGATATCGAATTGACCTTGTTGGGTGGAAGCAAAGGGTGGGAGGATGAGTCTACTGAGTGGAATGATGCTACTCATACAATCCAAATTACTTGCTCTATTGAGAAGCCGACAGTTCGTATGGAAGGACAAGTGACAGTAGTTCCATTGAACAAAGATCTAGGTGTACCAGGCGTTTTGATGTCGGATGCTGAAATTTATGCTCATGCGTGTCATGGCGATTTCAATGGAACACTAGAAGAAATGACAACGAATTACGGCTACAACGTACATACTGAATAAAGAAGAAGTGAGCAAGGGGGGGGAGGATAGTGACTAAGATGACTGAATCAGACATTGAGCTGATGGCGATAGAGCAACTAGAGGGAATGGGTTATACCTATGTGTATGGACCAGAAATTGAATCCAAAGGAAATAACCCTCTACGAAGCTATAAGCAGGTCATCCTAGAAGCCAAGGTACTTGAAGCATTACAACGTCTGAATCCTCATTTGAGCGAAGACAAATGCATTGAAGCACTGAAGCAAGTCACCAATCTGCACTCCCCGGATATGCTCAGCAACAACCAGGCATTCCACCGCTTACTTACTGAAGGCATCAACATTGAAGTGAGCAAGGATGGTAACACCCAAGGTGAATATGCTTGGCTTGTTGACTTCAATAATCCAAGCAATAACCAATTCCTTGTCGTAAACCAAGTCACCATCAAAGAAGATCGTTGGACAAGACGACCTGACATTATCATCTATGTGAATGGCTTACCTTTAGTGGTCATTGAGCTTAAAAATGCCACAGACGAGAATGCCACTATAGAAGGCGCATATAAGCAGATACAGACCTACCAAAGCCAAATCCCTAGTCTGTTTACCTACAATGCCTTCAACGTCATCTCTGATGGTTTAGAGGCGAAAGCAGGCACTGTATCAGCAGACCTGAGTCGTTACATGGCATGGAAGACCAGTAATGGTCAAACCAAAGCCAAAAGTACTCAAGCACAGCTTGAAGTCTTGCTACATGGTTTGCTCAATCCAGTCACATTACTCGACATGATCAGACACTTCATTGTATTTGAATCCAGCAAACAAGAAGATGCCAATGGTTTGATCACCATCAAAACTATTAAGAAGATGGCTGCTTACCACCAGTACTATGCAGTGAATGCAGCAGTCCTCTCTACTATTCGTGCATCTGCAGTAAACTCGGACTCGAAGTCTGCAGAAGTCGCAATGCAGCAGCAAGGCAGAAGCAAACTGGAACTGGTTCAACAGCAGGCAGTAGGTGACAAAAAGGCAGGTGTAGTATGGCATACCCAAGGTTCGGGTAAATCTCTGTCTATGGTCTTCTACACAGGCAAGATTGTCTTGGCTTTGGATAACCCAACAGTGGTCGTGATCACAGACCGGAACGATCTGGATGACCAACTGTTTGGAACCTTTGCTGCATCCAGCCAATTACTGCGCCAGACACCAAAGCAAGCAGAGAATCGAGAAGAACTCAAAGAGCTACTCAAGGTTGGTTCAGGTGGGGTGATCTTCACCACTATCCAGAAGTTCCAACCTGATGATGGTGGCAGTGTCTATGAGCAACTCTCAGACCGAACCAATATTGTCGTAATAGCAGACGAAGCACATCGTTCGCAGTATGGCTTCAATGCAAAAGAGGTCGATGTCAAAGATGATGATGGTAAGGTGGTAGGTAAACGTACAGTCTATGGTTTTGCCAAGTACATGCGTGATGCTTTACCGAATGCCACTTATCTTGGCTTCACTGGTACACCAATTGAGAAAACGGATGTCAACACACCTGCAGTGTTTGGTAACTATGTCGACATCTATGACATCTCGCAAGCTGTTGAAGATGGTGCAACGGTTCGGATCTTCTATGAAAGCCGACTTGCTAAGATTGCCATCAGTGAGGAAGGCAAAGAGCTGATTGAAGACTTCGACGAACAGTTCAGTGAAGACGACTTAAACCAAACACAAAAAGAGCGTGCGAAGTGGGCAAGGGTCGAAGGACTGATCGGCAGTAAAGAGCGTATCAAGGCGATTGCCAAAGACATCGTAGAACACTTTGAACAACGTCTGAAAGCTAATGCAAACCAAGGTAAAGGCATGATCGTCAGCATGTCCCGCAGGATTGCTGTCGACCTCTACAACGAAATTGTAGCGATCAAACCAGAATGGCATAGCGATGATCTAAACGATGGTGTGATCAAGGTGGTGATGACCTCATCTGCTTCTGATGGTAAGGAGATTGCTAAACACCATACGACCAAGCAACAACGCCAAATCCTGGCCAATCGTATGAAGGACAATGATGACAAGCTGAAACTGGTGATTGTTCGTGATATGTGGCTGACTGGCTTCGATGCACCGAGTATGCACACGCTATACATCGACAAGCCAATGAAAGGCCATAACCTCATGCAAGCGATTGCACGAGTGAACCGAGTCTACAAAGACAAGATTGGTGGCTTAGTTGTCGATTACCTTGGTATCGCATCTGACCTGAAAGAAGCACTTTCATTTTACTCTGAAGCAGGTGGTAAGGGTGATCCTGCACTGGTTCAAGACGAAGCTGCAACCATTCTACAAGAGAAGCTCGAAGTGATTGATGGCATCATGCATGGCTTCAATTACCAAGAATACTTCACAGCCAATACTTCTCGTAAGCTCAATATTATCCTTGAAGCAGAAGAACACATCTTAGGTGTAGACCAAGGAGAAGGTAAGACTCGCTTCCTGACAGCAGTTGCAGCGATGTCACAGGCGTTTGCTTTAGCGGTGCCTCATCCTCATGCGATGGAAGCAGCACCAGTGGTTGCCTTCTTCCAAGCAGTGAAAGCGCGACTTGCGAAGTTCAGTGATGGCTCAGGCAACGTCTCAGGCATGAGTAATGCTGAGCTTGAAGCCAAAGTGAAGCAAACCATTGACCAAGCACTTGTTACTGAACAAGTGGTCGACATCTTCGATGCAGCAGGAATCCAGAAGCCAGACATCTCAATTCTCTCAGATGAGTTTTTGCAGGAGATGAAAGGCTATCAGCATAAGAACATTGCACTTGAAACATTGAAGAAGCTCCTTGGTGATGAGATCAAGGTAAGAGAACAGCGCAGTGTCACCCAAGGTAAAAAGCTCATGGATATGCTGAGTTCTGCAATCAAGGGCTATCAGAACAAGGTACTGACTGCAGCCGAAGTGATTGATGAACTCATCAAGTTGGCTAAAGCCATCCAAGAATCAGACAAGCTGGCAGAAGAACTCAACCTGACTGAATACGAATATGCGTTCTACTCAGCAGTCGCAGACAATGACAGTGCTAGAGAGTTGATGCAAAAGGATATTCTTAGAGAGCTTGCAGTTGTCCTCACAGACTCGATTCGTAAGAATGTAACCTTGGATTGGACTGTTAAGGAATCTGCGAGAGCGAAACTCAGAGTCATCGTGAAACGCTTGCTGAAGAAGTACGGTTATCCACCTGATATGGCTTTACTGGCGACAGAGACTGTCTTGGAACAAGCAGAGCAATTGGCTGAAGAATTAGGAACGGCAGCTTAGTTGTCACCACTAAATTACAACTAAAACACAACAAGGGGGCAGTTTTAAATGTCATTAGAGGGTCATTTTTACACTGCCGCTAACAAGCTTTTAGATCAGGATAAACTGGTTGAAAATTTCATATCTGGAGCAGATAAAAGAGTTAAGAATCTAGAAGTTTCACAAAAGAAATTCGTTCGTTGTCCCTTTTCTTTAAACCAAGAATTAATAACACTAAATATAAAAAAAATGGAAGAATAATTTACTAAGTTATTGTTTTTAAGTTGATCCTTGTTTTATATGGGGGTGATAATAACTTCTGATTACTAGTTTTTACCTTAAATATACCGATTGAAAGATTCATTTAAAGGCTATGAATACATGAGTTTTACAGTTTGGCTAGGTCAGCATGAGTACTTTTCACAAGATTTAAGATCGACCATGAACGTGATTAAGTTATAGGGGATTGATGAAATAGTTTTTATGAATTTCTGGCTTTCTGGGCTGATTTTATCAAATTCATGTCTATGCAAAATTGCGACATATTTCTCGTGCTGGTAGTTATCCAGAGTTTGGTCTGCATCTATCCATAGTGCAGACCTTTTTTTGGTGACAGTTTTTTCTTAGTGATTTTCGATCTGGATGTAGTGATTTCACGTTTGCAGAATATATCTTGGCGGTGATCCATCTAATATTCGTGATTATAAAGAGAGCTAATTCACAGGTTCTACAGATTATGTAGCGACTAACTATATCAAAGTCTATTTGCAGTTGATGGTTGGCGCTTAGTTTATATTTACGCTTAGGTTTCAGTTAAAAAATCAATATTCTGTTGAATCCGTGATTGAATCATCTGTAGGGTAGATTCTCGAATTTGATGGGGATACAGGCGCTGCGCAATTTGACTAAATTGAAGTGCAATTTCACGCATGGTCAAGATGATCTCATCGACTTCTAGAGTAGTCAGATTAGCTTCTGAAGTACCGAGTTTATGTATGTCATTTCGGGAAATATTGAGCGCTTCTCCCATAATGTCCATTTGATGATAACCACCTGGACCCTCGCAGAAGGTCACATCATAGGCTGGAGCCAATTTCCATTGACCATTTTTCTCCATGAGAAATGAAAAGTTCTTAGTATGGTCATCCCGATTATTGAAAAGCACATTAAACACAGCACGTTTAAAAGCATGCAATCTTTCTCGTACATCTTGCGTACACATCAAGGTTGCCCGGAGAAAATTGCGATAGTCTAGGCTACCTGGAACTTTATAGTCTGCTCCTGTATATGCAGCCAAACTCTGCATTGGAATCCGCATACCATTTTGACGATCGAATCGTTTAGAAGCAAAAGCCGTTAAACCATTGGGCAAATTAAAGAAATGGGTATCTGGAGTCTCAATTGCACAAAGTCGCAAACATTCTGCATAGACGGCTTCAATGGCGCAGACTTCAGGATGCTCTTGCTGAGCAGGGAACTTAATCAGCCAGGCTTCATGTTGATCAGAATCTTGAGTCGAAAACTCTAAATTGACAGGATCTCGGTAAACCAACGCTTTTGGTCTGGCACCTTGAGGGGAGCCACCCATGACCAATAAATGCTGTAGAAATTCACCACCTTCACCTTTGAGTACTTCTTGAACTTCCTGGGCCAGTTGTTGTAAAGGGATATTTTCTGAGGTTTGCATGTCAGCAACACAAGGTTCAAAGGAGAGGGCACCCATTGCGTGACTACTAATATAGGTCAGACGCTCCAATAACACTAAATATAAAAAAATTGGAAGAATAATTTATTAAATTATTGTTTTTATGTGGTTATTGGTGATGTTATGAATAATAATAACTTTTTTCTTGATGAATTTTACCTAAAAAAATTGATCAGATAATTTTCTTTAAATGTCATGCATACATAAATTTGACAGTTTGAAGGGATCGGTATGTGCATTTTTCACAAGGTTAAAGATCGACCATAAATGTGATAAACGGCAGAGGATCATTGAAAAATGAATGGATTTAAACACTACATGTATGCACGAAAAAAAGTATCGCTGCGGTTCTGCTGACAGGCTGTATTGAGCATTGAATGCAAATGATGTAGTAATTGTCTACAGGCTATAGGACCAGCATGAAGAAGAATGAAATGTAGTTGCCAATTTATAACCTTGGTTGAAAAGCATAGCATTGTTATTCGGAGAAGTGAGGTAAGCCATCCTTCTCTTATTCATTTAAAATGATTCTTACTCAACTGATCTCGACTCATGGGCTGGTTCCAATTAGACGGATAATAACTTCCATCCCCTATCTTTTTCTTACCACATTTCTTGCATTTAATCCCTTCTTTGGAGATTTGATTCAGCATCACTGTTGTCGGTTGAATCAAATCAATGACATAGTTCGTTGGTTCAGGAAAAGCAGAAGAGGCTGCTTTATTGCAAAAGAGAACATTCGGATCAAATGGATTGGATTGCACAAAAGCCATGATACAGCCACAGAGTAATTCACCTGCATGTAATCTGTAACATCCATTCAGGTCATCAGACGAAGATTAATCTGAAATTTAAGCACTAAACGCCATAAATCTATGTATGGGCAGACTTTTTTGAGACATATGTTGATAAACATGCGGCAAGTTACATTGCTTAAAAGTCTATCTAAGTTAACGATCTATTCAATTCTGGATAAGTAATCTGAATATTACGATCCTAAATTACCCGAAGAGTATTAAGATTTCTAAGAATCGTGATTGTTGGTTTATTTGGGAAATTAATCAGTGGATTGAAGCAAAGATGATGGCTCATTAAGGATTGTGGGCTTCGACTACTTAAATTTTAGGTATTTTGAATAAAGCATATTTCAAAAATCTTAATTAATGGATTTAAATTACCATAAAAACCTTCAATATTGGCTTGAATCCATTGTTGTTGAGAGTCAATGCGAGACCAATCAATACCATAACCACAATGAGCAATCAGATGCTCAAAGAAAATCCGTTGTGTACGTCCATTACCTTCACGGAATGGGTGTATGACATTAAGCTCACAATACAAGTCGGCAAGTTGAGGAATCAGTTGTTGTGGTGCTAAGCCTTGAAAGTATTTTTTTTCTTGAAGCGTTTTGAGTAGTTTATTGGTTTCAATTTCAATACGGGAAAAATTACAAAAACGGGTGTCACCTTTGGAAATATCGATTTGTCTTAACTTTCCTGCCCAGTCGTATAAGTCGCCAAAGAGCTGCGCATGAATTGATTTTAAGTATTGTAAGTCGTAAGGTGGTTCAGCATATTCAATTAAGTTACTTGCCAATCCAGACAGTTCTAGTTCAGCTTGTTCTAAAATTTGTTCATCATGAATATTGAGTTTGTTCTTTAGGATATTTGTGCCAGGGTAACAATACAGGCTGTCACCCATTTCCCCATATTTATCCATACATGCACCTGACTAAGTTTCGGGTTGCGAATACTTCTTATATTTTTGCAAGATTTCAGCTTTACTTTGTTGAGTTGTTTGAGCTGTCGTTGTAATGCCTTCAAGCTTTAGGCTGGCTTGATAGTTTTGCGCACGTGTCGCTTGAATATATTTTTTTTTCTGTTCAGTGGTTCTGAGCATTTCGAAACTCCATTGATGCTACACGTGAAGTAAGTATAGCAGAGAATCTTTTTGATCAATGCTGCATACACAGCATTTCAAAATGTAATACAACGGTATTGTTTCATGTAATAACAGAAAACTAAAAAAAAGTGGAAGAATTTTTAAAATTTAGACCACCCATGATAAGTAAACCATATGTATTTGTTGATAATTGTAATTTTGAGAAAATTTAGTTGATAAATTAAATGAATTTTAATATACAAAGATATGCTCATTTTTTATATCGATAAAAATGTTAAAATTTGACTATTTAGTAAAAAATATAGAGATATTTATGGGGCAATTTATCATGCCCTTTTGCTTTGATCGGCCAGATATTCAGATTGAGATGGTGAAAATCAATTCAGAATTATTGAAAATCAAAAAGATTAAACAGAGTCAGAAAGTCGTAGTACAAGCAAAGTTCAAAGTAATCTACGTCAAAATTTGGCAAAAAATTTTGCTATTGATGCAAACGGAGCGAGGATTACGTGTGCATTCTAATTATGTTGCAATCATACAGTTGATACAAAATCTGGATTATTTTATCGAAAAATCACAGCAACATTCATGCTTTGAGAGAAAAGCCCAAAAAGAGTTAGATGCAAAATTTTTTGCTCGATTTTTTAAGCTGACAAAAAATTCAATAAAAGATCAACTCATACCAAATTGTGCGGATTTAAATGAATTTTACACATACAACTCGATAAAAATTTAATTGAAAATGAATATGCAAATGACTGAACGAGAAAAGCGATTTTTAGAGTTAGCAGAAGAATTTCAACAAGATTATTGTCTGCTACGTGATGAAGTTGTGAATACACAATTTCTCGATCTATCAGATGATTTGTATGAAAAAGTTCATGCGCTATATGAGAAGGCGCAACAGATATACGGCTATATATCTAGTACGAGGCAAATTGGTAATTATTATTTGCTAGCTTGTTTAAGTTATTTTGCATCTCCTGATACTAGTAATACGCAAAATTTAACGTCTCAACGTTATCTGATTCTGCAAGCAAGTTTTTTAACTTATCGACATTACCAAGATTTTTCAAAAATTCCTAAAGGTGAGAATAAGAAAAAACAGGTCTGTGATCTCTTGCGTTATGTATCACGATATGTGCTGCATTCTAGTAATGCTGAATTATTTGAAGAATGCAGTAAGCTATTAAATCGTTATGTCATGTACGAACGTAGCTTGAAAAACGAGGATCGTAATCAACTTTTTAATATTAATGATTTTCAAGAAATAAAAGTAATTGAATATTTATCGGCACTATTGATCATATTTATACGACTAGATGATCGTAGTGTTGTTCATCGTCAACGTAAGTCAAAAGAACGGAAAGCTTTACAATGGCCAACTAAAAACGAAGTCAGAATATTTCGTGAAATAAAATCAGGTAAGCAAGAAGATGTCGGATATAACGCAAAAATCAGTTTTCATGATGCCTCTCTTCACAAAGATGAAGATGGTGAAATTGAGCTTGCAGACGCTGAAGTAGAGTTATATTCAGAAGATGAAAAGACTAAACAATTTAATCATATAATTAGTGATTATGTTGCGCATTACACGCGTCATCGCCAACGCCGGCATGCTCCATTTATTACAAATCCTCATTATTTAGCGCCGGACGTACTGAAGCAAGTTGTATATGTACTAAGAGCCGAATTATTTGGAAACTGGAAAGATGCTGCAATAGCTGCTGCATGTTTATTATCACTGTTGACAGGATTATCACCCGTTGCACTGATGAATTTTAACGAGCTTATTCAAGATGGAATTTTGATCCAGAATGGTTCAAGTAGACGTCGCGAATATTTACTCAAATTAAATCTTAAAATTACAGAGCAGAAGATTAAGAGCTTAAATCATGTGCGATGGAATGAAGAGATGTCGCATCAACTACATCTACCTGCGGCATGGTTTGACTACATCGAGCAAGGAGATAATCCATCTATATCTTCAGCTTATATTAATACCAAGCTTAAGAAATGGCTTGATAATCAGTTTGTAGGTTCGATCACCGTTGAAAAACTTCAAGCACAATTATATTTTCATATATGTTATGAAACATTTAATGAATATCTTGCACATGTGATCGCGGGCCGGGATAGTCAGCATCATATGCCCGGTATTTTTTATGGCGGGCTTCCAAAGGCTCAACTGGATACTACATATCTTTGCTATTTAGAAACAGTGCTTACACCGCATTCTGCTCAATTTGATGAAGACACAGCAGAACTTAATATATTGCAACAAAAATTTAAAATTAGATCTGCTTTATCTATAGGTCGGATAGGGAGCCAACTTGCACTTGCACCAAATTTCGTACAAGAGCAATTTAATTACTTACATAAGCACTGTGAAGAGAATATTCAAAAACATAAACATATCATTAATCAACTGAATGCATATGCCTGCTGGATGTGGCATGTTAGTTTGTTGTGTTTAACAAATCGACCTAAAGAAAGTCTGTTGGGTCAATTGGATGATTACTGTTTTGAACTCAAGCTTTTATATGTGAATGATAAGAAAAATAGTAAGGCAAGAAAGGATGGTCGCTTTATCCCATTATCTGATTTTTTCATCAAAGCATTGCAAAATTACACTACTTTTTTAGAACAAATTATTGAAGCATACGGTTTATTTTTTAGACAAGTCTTTGTAAAGAAGAAAATTACTATAAATGATCTTTTTGGAATGGTCCTAGTTAGTAACGAGAGCCTTCCGATGACTGTCAAAGAGTGGCAGAGTAAAAAAATTAAGTTAATCCCGTTATCAAGGAGCTGGGTAAATGCCTATATGCGAGAGATTTTTCCCAGAAATATGTATTCAAATTGGTTACGCCATTTTGATATGAATTTTTTGATGCATGAGCAGCAAGAGGGTAAACCAGCATTAGCTTTTCACTTAATTCAGGCCCTGTATGGTCATGACCAACGTGACCGAGAGGCTTTTCATCCGCATTCTTCACTTATCCCGAATGTCTATGTACAGCAAGCCCGCCAGCAATTGCAAGATAATGTCAAATCTTTATCGATTAAACACTTAGAGCGAAAATAGTTGTATGCAAAAAATCAAAGAACTAATAAAACCACAACTAGATGATCTATTTGTTGATATTCATAAAATGGTGAAAAAGTCGCTAGATAGACAGCCTTCTCCACCTGAAGTATTGACGAAAGAAATGCAGCAAAAACTTGATCAGCAGATCGCTGAAAAATGGCATGACATTAAAGATAGTGTTGATTGTTTGAGTCAAAAGTTGAGCCGAGACGAACAATCAAAACTGATGCAATTTACTGAAGATGAATTTAATAAAAGAAGGAAGCAATTCAACCAGAATGTAGATAAAAAATCATACAGAATTAAGCTAAATCCACATACTAAACGGATCGTACTGCCTAGAAAAATTGAGAGTACAGAGTCACGGTTAGAACAGGGGCATCTACATATCCATGTACTTAAGGAATTAAGGCAGTATTGGCAAGATTCATTTGAATATTGGAATGAACCAAAGTACTTATGGGGAAATTTATGCTTAAGTTTTATATATATTTCAGGCTGTGCAGATGAACAGCATTTGATTGCTATTCAGAAGCAATTGCAGGAGGCCATTGAGCTTGGTACAGATCTGAATTGTTTTCGGTTATACCATTCGGACTACAAAAAAATCACTAATCCATTGTTACTACATTATCGTGTTGAAAACTCTCAATATGGCAACGATGTAGAACAGGGAAAGTTGTACCAATGGAAACATGTTTTTTTTAACCCATATGCGCAGTTCATTTTGCAATATTTAAAAAAGTTGAAAGCTACTCAGAAAGAATTTTGTCTGCAACATTCAGTTGAAGATTGTATTTTAGAAAGCTTGAGTAAGATAGGCAGGAAAAAAAGTCTTGGGGATCTGCAATATCAAATTAAACGCCGTGGATTTCGTGCATTTAATGATGTGCAAATGGTACTCGAATTTAATCCAAACCTCAGCATAGATATATTTTTGAGTAATGTGCTTCAGCAAGAGATTAATACTGTTGCTTTAAGGCCATCCGAATTTAGATTGCTGTGGAATAATGATTACAATCAAGTCACAGAACCAGATAATCGCCCTATTCATTTTGAACAAGAGCAGTTACTTCCTGAAGTTCCGACTGTTCAAAGCAAATTACAAACGATTCCGTATGAGTTGATGTTGTTTGGTCAAAAGAAACGTAAAGGTCAAAAAGTTGAGCGTTTAGATAAAAAGAGGAATAAAGAAGAACGCACGCTACGTTTTTGGCAAGAAACTAGAAGGGTGTTAGAGGAGAAGATAGTTGATGCTAATACGGAGGAAAAGTCTTTAATTGATGCTCAACTACGCTTAATTCACTGGTTAATGCATTTAAAAAAACGAGGGCTTCAATTATCAACTATTGAAAGCTACTTAGGATCGTTTGGCAAAGAATTTATATTTGAGATTTGGCTCAATAAATTAGATTTAAAGCAACAATCCATAGATGACTATGAGGATTTATATCGGCAGCTATTGAAATACAGCAGTGAACGTGATGAAAAAGCAGTTCAACGAGATTCGGTGAAAGGAAAAACCTCTCGTAAGATGCACCAAAGCGCAGAATACCGTTTTGGTCGCCTAAAAGATTTTCATCAATTCTGTATAGAGAATTATGATGCTCCAGGGGTATTGGTGTTACAGAATTCAAGTTTTAAGCATTTACAAATTTGCAATGCACGGCTAGTGAGTCCTTTGCTATTTGGCAAATTATTGGAAAAACTAGAAAATTTAAGTCAAGAGCCAACGGCATCAGAGTGGGTCGATCATCTGAGTTGTTTAAAGCTGATGTATTTACTAAGTTATAGAACTGGACTTCGATTAAATGAAGTTCGTTGTCTTAAAATACAAGATATTATTTGCCCAGAGCTACTTTATAAAGAAAAAGAAAATACAGTTTTTAATAATATCACGCTTCATATCCAAGACAATTCATATCGCCGTCTGAAAACGCGAAGTGCGAATCGTCAAATACCATTGAAAATTGCATTGTCAGAACATGAGTTTTTAGTAGTACAACGTTACATACAACATCGTTATGAGTAATATTTGGTTAATCAGCAGGATGATCAACTTTTTAGTGTGAATCATCGTGTATTAACTGATCAATGTATCAGCAAAATTACAGTAGATTTGTTTAGTCAAATATTAGGTATGCATCATGGCTTTAGTTTTCATACATTACGCCACAGTGCTGCTAACTATCTAGCAATAACTTTGCTCGGTTCAAAAGAAATGATCAAGACCTACACAGATTGTCCTTGGGTAAAAGCAAAAAAGATGAGGGATTTATTGTTTGGTATGAAAGCACGTGCTCAAGAAGAGATTATTCAACATAAATGGCAGGTGCTCGCCTCTTGGATGGGGCATAGCAGTATTGAGCAAACGGCTTCAAATTACCTTCATGTTTTGGATTTATTAGCAGTCGATCGAATTTATAATTCGCCGTGTATCATTTCAAAAAAAGTATTAGAACAGTGTTTTGGTCCAGTGAAGTCAAGTACAGAGTACATAAACTTAAATCGTTATACTCAGCAGCAGAAATGGTTTGATTCTTATCATCAGCAAACACAGCCATTCACAATGGTTGGCCAACAAGAGAAGAAGTTTAGTATCGAGAATAGTACTCTGACACCTTATCAACGTTTGATAAATTTTAGAGATGCCCGTAGCAAAGATCCCCAAGCTCAAGTATGGCTGCAGCGATGTCAATTGATGTGCACTAAATGGATGAGCCCCCAAAAATTTAACTTAAAAGTTGAAAATATTGAGGGAGAGATTATAGATGAAGGTTGGTTTGAGGATCTTCACAATAAAGCCAGGAAATTGTCTCGTTCTAATGAACGCAATACCTTCCTTGATTTGTACGATCAAGAAGAGAATAGGCCTGACATATATCAAAGAAAGAACAAGATTGATGCTCTAAAAATATTATTACACTTTGGTAAGTTACGTAAGAATTTTTTGCATTTTGTATGTCGAGATCAAGACGATGAGCAACGAATTAGAAGTTTTATTGCTGGAATGAAGCCAATATTAGGAGAAGAGCTAAATTTAGGTATACAAAATTATCCAGTTAATATGAATGCACCTGAGCGAAGAGTTCAATTCAGTTTTCAAAGAATAGACTCTAATAAAAATGTGACAGTTCTGGTTTTATTTAATCTAATGTTAAAAATCATGCAGGAAGATGAGCTTTGGATTAAATAGCCTAAGCTAACTAAAAGGTATTGTTTAAAAATTTCTTTGGTCATAAGTAAACGGCTTTTTTGCTCAAGCCTATACCTTAAGTCTACCGTACAACGAATTGGTGCTCTTACAATAAATCCTTGATCAATCGAGGAAACATATCGATAGGGTAAGCTCAACCACAAGATAAACAGGGATCAAATTAAGCTTATTCTGAGGCAGCTTGGGCAAATTTAATCTTCAAATCTTTGGGCAACAAAGCCGAGCGTTACCGAAATCGAGGTAAAAGACTGCGTATGGGATTTCTTTTAATTGTTGGAATTTACAATATAGAATTGAGAAAGAAATGATTTGTGTAAGAGAACTATTGTTATTCGTATAATTTTAAAACAAGATATCAACTATTTAAAATTGTGATTTTAGCATTTTAAGCATGCCATTAATTCGGTTTGATTAAATTGCAAAGGGGATAATAATGCTAGAAGATGAAAATAAGAGGGTGTAAATAATTCTGTGTAAATACAGTTTTAAAAATACTTGGTTACACGCTCTTCAAACATGATACTAAAGCG